>NZ_BAABMM010000042.1:0-29837 GCF_045865205.1 Candidatus Rickettsia kedanie
AAAACTTCTTTAAAAATTTACGAATAGCTTGGGTAAGTTTTTGCTTAAAAGATAAATATAGGAAAACAAAAAAATCTACTTTATCTTCTCTTAAACTTATAAACATCCCTTAACTTGACGCGTATGGATGAGGTAACTTACCCGATGCATGTAATATTACGTTTTGAGATAGAGGAAATGCTTATCAATGGTGACTTGAATCTTGATGAGTTACCAAGCTTTTGGGATAGTAAGATGCAGGAATATTTAGGCGTTAAACCGGTAAATTTCAGTAACGGCTGTCTTCAAGATATTCACTGGTCACATGGAAATTTCGGTTACTTTCCCGCCTATACAAACGGTGCAATTATCGCATCAATGGTGATGAAGAAAGAAAAGAGATGCATTCTAATATAAAAGATAATATATTAAAAGGCGATTTTAGTAATATAAATAATTATCTAAATAAGAATTTTAGAAATCTAGGTTCATTAAAAAATTCAGCTGATTTACTAAAAGCAGCAAGCGGTGAGGAAAAAAATTAACCCTGAAGTGTATATAGGGTATTTAGATGGGAAATATTTATAGTAATAAATCGTCATTGCAAGGAAATTTACTATAGTAAATTGATGAAGCAAGCTCGTGCAAATTCCTGAGATTGCCACACTCCTTACAGTCGCTCGCAATGACGGCTTATGATAAAAACAAATAATACAAACAATAATATGGAAGAATATTTTAAAAAAACAGGTTATTTATTTGCTGGGAACGCTGTTTTTGTTGAAGAGCTATATAGGCAATATTTAGCCAATGCCGCCTCGGTTGATCAAACTTGGCAAGAATTTTTTGCCGGTATTAAGGATAATAGTGCTGTGCTTAATAAAAGTACGGCAAAGATAATTATTCCTTATGAAATAAAAAAAGAACCGTTACATAATCATCTATCTTCTGAAGTCCTAAGTAGTTTAAAAGCTAAGGAAATGATTAATGCTTATCGCAAGCATGCTCATTACTTAGCGAATCTTGACCCGCTTGGTCTTGAGCTACGTAAAACAAAAAATGATTTAAAGCTTAATATGGAAACTTTTGGTCTTGATAGTAGCCAGTTAGAAGAAAATATCAATATTACGGATGAATTTGTCGGTACTTGGAACGGTAAATTATCTGCATTAGTTACCAAGCTCGATAAAGTTTATACAGGTTCTATCGGGGTTGAATTTGAACAAATAGAAAATGTAGAAGAAAAAAGCTGGTTATATAGTCAGCTAGAAAACGAAATTACATTTTCTGCTGAAGATAAAAAAACTATCTTAAATGATTTAGTAGAAGTAGAAGGGTTTGAGCAATATCTACATACAAAATTTCCCGGAGCTAAGCGTTTTTCTGTTGAGGGTGGTGATGCTTCTATAGTTGCTATGAGTAAAGCTATAGATTTATCCATGAATCAAGGCGTTGAAGAAATCGTTATCGGTATGGCACATCGAGGGAGATTAAACACTCTGACTAAAGTAGTAGGTAAGCCATATAAAGCTGTTATTGCGGGTTTCATAAGCGGTAGCGTATTTCCTGATGAGCTAAATGTTTCAGGTGATGTGAAATATCACTTAGGCTATTCATCAGATAGAGTCATAGAGGATAAGAAAATACATTTATCGCTTGCCGATAATCCATCACATTTGGAAGCAGTAAATCCTATAGTTGCAGGAAAAGTAAGAGCAAAACAGGATATTCTTGTAGATACTCAACGCAGTAAAGTTAAGGCTATTTTAGTGCATGGTGATTCTGCTTTTTGCGGTCAAGGCGTAGTTGCTGAAAGTCTATCAATGTCACAGCTCACTGCTTATGATATCGGCGGAATATTACATTTCGTCATTAACAATCAGCTAGGTTTTACGGCTAATGCTACGGATACTAGAGCTAGCAGATATTCTACGGAGTTTGCTAAAATCAGCGCTGCTCCGATTTTACACGTTAACGGTGATGATATAGAAGCAGTGTTAAAAGCCACCAATATTGCGGTAGAATATAGGCAAAAATTCGGTAAGGATGTTGTAGTAGAAATTATTTGTTACCGTAAATACGGGCATAATGAGGGCGATGAGCCGATGTATACTCAAGGCCAGATGTATAACATTATTAAAAGCAAACCGACCCCTGGAAATATTTACGCAAATGAGTTAGTAAAACGTGGTATAATTGATAATAATTATTTTACTAAGTTAAAAGAAGAATTTAAAACAAGACTAGATAAGGAATATGAACAAGCAAAAAGTTATAAGCCGGAAGCACATTTCTTAGGTGGGTTATGGCAAGGCATTTCTCGCACCTCTACACAAGCTGCAATAACAGGCGTCGGAAAAAAAACATTACAAGATTTAGGAACTAAACTATGCGAAATACCGAAGGATTTTGCCGTTAATCCAAAACTTGTAAAACTATTTGAAGCACGAAAAGCTAATCTAATCGCTGATCAGCCTATTGATTGGGCAACAGCTGAGCAGCTAGCTTTTGCAAGCTTGCTTGCTTCAGGTACAAATATCAGGCTAACCGGACAAGACTGCGGACGCGGTACTTTCTCGCATCGTCATTCAGTATTGCACAACCAAATTGACGATACTACCTATATACCTCTCAATAATTTATCTAAAGAACAAGCAAAATATGAGGTAGCCGATAGTAATTTATCTGAATATGCGGTACTTGGTTTTGAGTATGGTTATTCACTCGCAAATCCAAAAAATTTAGTTTTATGGGAAGCACAATTCGGTGATTTTGCTAATGGAGCTCAGATTATTTTTGACCAGTTTATTTCAAGCAGCGAAACTAAATGGCTTCGTATGAGCGGGCTTGTGGTACTACTTCCGCATGCATTTGAAGGACAAGGACCGGAGCATAGTTCGGCAAGGCTTGAGAGGCTCTTGCAGTTAGCAGCTGAGGATAATATGTATGTTACATATCCAACTACTCCTGCCTCGATTTTCCACCTGCTACGTCGTCAAATACTTGATGATACCCGCAAACCGTTAATCGTAATGTCGCCGAAATCATTATTACGTAATAAATATGCCGTATCTAAACTTGATGAGCTAGGCGACGATACTACTTTCTTACCGGTTTTAGATGAAGTAACTAAAATAGATACAAACAATATTACTAAAGTAATTTTATGTAGCGGTAAGGTATATTACGATCTATTTGAAATGCGTGGCAATAATAGTAATATAGTAATTGTCAGGCTTGAGCAATTATACCCTTTTGAAAAAAAACTTGTAGCATCGCTATTAAAAAAATATAATAGGACGCAGGAATTTATTTGGTGTCAGGAAGAACCAAAGAATATGGGAGCTTGGCGTTATATAGCTTCTTACTTAAATGACGCTTTAAAAGAAGCAGGAATTAATAATGAATTTAAATATGTAGGTAGAGAGGAATCGGCTTCTCCGGCAGTAGGTTCGCTGCAAGTACATAATAAGCAGCAAGAGAAGCTATTAAGGGCAGCATTGGGGATAACACCGAATGCATTTTTCGATTTTTTAGGAGTAAAATAAATTATGAGCGTTAAGATTATAGTACCGTCGCTTGGAGAGTCCGTAACAGAAGCAACTATTGCCAAATGGTATAAGAAAGAAGGTGATTCGGTTAAAACCGATGAATTACTGTTAGAAATTGAAACCGAAAAAGTGACTTTAGAAGTTAATGCTCCTTGTAACGGCATTATAGGTAAAATATCGAAAACTGACGGTGCAAATGTAGCAGTTGGCGAAGAAATAGGCGATATAAATGAAGGGCCAGCTGTCAGTACTGCCGGTACTAATAATGAATCTGCTAAAGCCCAAGCAGTTACGCAACCTACTTCAGAAAAGCCTGTAGACAAACCTGCCGTGGTTAATAATATTCTTGCTCCTTCCGTACAAAAATTAGTTACCGAAAATAAGCTTGACCCCAATAATATAAAAGGAACAGGTAAAGACGGTAGAATTACCAAGGGCGACGTGCTTGAAACAATAAACACACCGTCTGCTGCTACTTCTACTACAATTTCTACTACAATAAACAAAACTAATGAAGAAAGAGTACAGCGTGTTCGTATATCACGCTTACGTAAAACTATTGCACAGCGTTTAAAAGATTCACAAAATACAGCAGCTATTTTGACTACTTTTAATGAAATCGATATGTCAAAAGTAATTGCCTTGCGTAATCAATATAAAGAAGAGTTCGAGAAAAAGCACGCTGTGAAACTTGGCTTTATGTCGTTTTTTGTTAAAGCAACAATTGAAGCTTTAAAGCTTATTCCATCAGTAAACGCTGAAATAGACGGTGATGATTTAGTATATAAAAATTACTATGATATAGGTGTAGCTGTCGGAACAGAGCAAGGGCTTGTTGTACCGGTTGTTAGGGATGCCGATACAATGGGATTTGCTGAGGTAGAAAAAGCTATAGGCACTTTGGCTAAAAAAGCTCGTGAGGGTAAGCTTTCTATGGCTGATTTGTCAGGGGGAACATTTTCGATTTCTAACGGAGGCGTATATGGCTCATTATTATCTACACCGATTATTAATCCTCCTCAATCAGGTATTTTAGGATTACATAAAACCGAGGAAAGAGCTGTAGTTATAGACGGTAAAATTGAAATACGTCCGATGATGTATATAGCTTTATCTTACGATCATCGTATAATTGACGGGAAAGAAGGAGTATCGTTCTTGGTAAAAATTAAGCAGCTTATTGAGAACCCTGAGAAGTTACTACTGAATTTGTAAAAAATTGTCATGCCGTGGCAAGCCATGTGATGACAGCCCAAAGCCTTGGGTGCCCACCTACGAGGGAATGACATAAATGAGCCATACGGTATCGGTAAGCCACAGCATGACAATAGAAAAAAGAAGTATATAATAATGATAAAATGTACGCGTCGTATTGAGTTCGATGCAGGACATAGAATTATAGGACATCAAAATAAATGTCAATTCCTGCACGGTCATCGTTATGTTCTTGAGATAACTATAGCCGCACACGAAACCGATAAACTCGGTATGATAGTCGATTTTGGTTTAATTAAGGATTTAGCTAAAAAATGGATTGACGAACATTTTGATCATAGCTTAATCCTACATCAAGACGATAAGGAAATGGGGCAGCAAATAGAAAATTGTACCGGTCAAAAAATATATTACATGCAAAATAACCCGACTGCAGAAAATATAGCGACACATTTAAAGAATGAAATTTTTCCTAAACTATTCGTAGGTCAAAACTTCTTCGTAGCAAGCCTCAAACTATATGAAACACCTAATTGTTTTATTGAGGTTTAAGCATGCAAGATTGCTGTTTAATTTTAACGACTACTAATGATTTGCAAATTGCCGAGAAAATAGCATCTGTTTTGTTAGAATTAAATCTTGCTGCCTGCATTCAAATTGACGATGTCAAAAGTTACTTTAGATGGGATAGTATAGTAACTTTAGAAACCGAATATAGACTTGTAATTAAAACAAAATCTTCTAATTATCACGAAATTGAAAATAAACTCCTTGAAATTCATAATTATGAATTTCCACAAATAATAAAAATAAATATTGCCTATGGCTTTCAAAAGTACTTAGAATGGATTGACCAAAATAGTAAATAAACTTATAGTTAGACAAATTTAAAAATTAAGTAAGTAAATTATGAAATTATGGCAAAAAGTTACCTTAGGGTTAATCTTAGGTATTATATTTGGTATATACTTACCACAATATGTTAATTATATTAAACCTATCGGTGACATTTTCTTACGTTTGATAAAAATGATCATGACCCCTTTAATTTTTTTTAGTTTGGTTTCTGGTATCACTAGTATGAATGATACTTCTGCCCTTGGTAGAGTAGGAATGAAAGCGGTAGCTGCTTTTTTAGGTACTACTTTTTTTGCTACGGTTTTTGGACTCACTGTTGCCTTAGTATTAAAGCCGGGAGTAGGCATACATATAGATTTTACCTCTTCAGGAATGACAAATAGAACTTCATTTAATATAATTGATTTTTTTATAAATATCGTCCCTGATAATGCTGTTGGGGCTTTTGCAAACGGTGATGTCTTGCAAGTTGTATTTTTTGCTATTTTTGTTGGGATTACCTTAAACAAAATGAAATCTATCGGTGAACCTGTTACTGATTTAATTCATGTAATGTCAAAATTAATATTAAAAATGATATCGTTTGTTATTCAATTATCCCCTTACGGTGCTTTTGCTTTAACAGGCTGGATTGTAGGTATGCAGGGAGTTGAAGTAATGATTAGTTTATCAAAACTTGTTGTAGCGGTAGTTGTAGCAATGACATTCCAATATTTAGTTTTTGGTTTACTTATATATGTATTTTGTCGTGTTTCACCTATACCTTTTTATAAGAAAAGTTTTGAGTATCAGATACTTGCTTTTTCTACTTCAAGTAGCAAGGCAACTCTTGCAACTACTATGCAAGTTTGTCGTGAAAAGCTTGGCATTTCAGAGTCTAGTACTTCGTTCGTACTTCCGATAGGGGCATCAATTAATATGGACGGTTTTGCTATAAATTTATCTCTTACTACTATATTCTTTGCTCAAATGATGGGAGTAACGCTTACTCCTCACGACTATTTAGTAATTATTCTCACCTCAACACTTGGATCTATCGGCGGTGCCGGTATTCCCGGTGCCTCTTTGATAATGCTTCCTATGGTTCTTTCTTCCGTTCACTTACCTATAGAGGGAGTCGCAATTATCGCCGGTATTGACCGAATACTTGATATGCTACGTACTACTATCAATATTACCGGCGATGCAACAATTACTATGATTATAGATAACAGTGAAAATACTTTAGATAAGGAAGTATATTTATCTTAATGATATTGCTAATTAAGGTCGGATATTCTTGACTATAGGCATCGTTGCGTGGATACTGAAGGTCATCATTGCAAGGAAAAACTGTAAGTTTCATCCGCAATCTCAGGAGTTTTTTATTATTTAATGAGATTGCTACACGAGTACTACGACTGCTCGCAATGACGTGGTGATATCCATGCAATATGCACGCTGATAATGACGGCTTGGGTATTAACAAACAATACTCTCCCTATTCATTTACTTGAAGTATAATTATCAAAATCTTTTCTCCTGTTTTTCAATTTTTAATTTAAAAATGCTATTAACTTTAGAATCTAAAGTATGTATTACAATAGCTATATTAACTTAAGATTGAGTATACATGTTAAATTTCCTAAATAATACTGCATTACCAAAAAGATTTGTATCTATAGATAATAGAACTACGGCAAGCGATTTACCTGAATCGTTTTTACATGCTATTGCTGAAAATAGCTGTGATATTAATTGGAAAAATATACCATTACAAAAAAGTCCTTTTCAGATTATTAATACTCAAGGTTTAATTCAAGAATTAAACCCAAAACCATAATTGAATTTGGAAGTTTTAAAGGAGCTTCCGTCCTTTGGTTGGCGGATATACACAGTTTATCAGTAATAAACTGTAAAGTTATTAGTATAGATATCAATTTTGAAAATATTGATCAAGCTGTAAAAGGTGATAATAGAATAGAATTTTTACAAGGCGATTCTAATAAAGTAGAGGCAATATTCCTCAAAGAAAACATATCCGAAATATTACATCCCATACTTTTAATAGAAGATACTCATATTAATACTATAGGTATTTTAGAATATTTTCATAATAATATCTTTGAAGAAGGGGATTATTTCATCATTGAAGATACTAATATTGACTATAATCATGCTTGCTATGATGTTTGGAGGGAAACTTTAGATGAAAAAACTTGTATGCAAAATTAGAAAATTTAAACAATAAAATCGTTAGATTAACTAGCTGGTTGAAAGAAAAAAATTTATATTTAGTAGATATACAATATGTAGATCCTTTCGGCATTATTAATGCTTCTAAAAATTGGAACTCAGTTATAAAAAAGATTTCAAGATAATGACTGTGTATTATGAGAAAGGCAATTTATCTAAAAAATTTTAATATTAATAACGATGAGGTTTTAAACAATTTTACTAAAAATCCATATAAATCTTTTGTATTTTTTAAAAATTTTTTAGAAAAAATATGTAAATTATATAAAAGAAATTAAAGATGCTCTAAATAATAATACAGAAATTATACATATAAACAATATCAATCAAAAAAAATTATAATATAATGACTCCCTATGACGGTGAGGTACGGGTTAGCGGAATAGAAGAGCTAATTTTTATCATATGTATGGAATAATAGGGATCATTGGTAGTGTTCCTGTATTATATAAAGATGAAGATACGAATATTATTTAGAGCAGTAGCACCAAAACGTAATTTTTATAATGAACGTAGCTCTCAATCGCCGTATAATGATTTAGATTGGTATGTCGATGCTGCATACCGTCCAATGACAGAGAAGAGTGATAACTTATCTCCTATAGTTGACTATTTAATTTTTGGGATTGTACATAAAGGACATGAGAATCTACCTATAATATATATATTAACCTTAAAGATATACTAAATCAATTGAGCTACCAAGATATCTTAATCGGGTGTAGTAATGCATTTACAGTAACAAGTGCAGATTCGTTTTCATGTAAAATATTAAGCAACAACATACCTTTATTAGTAGAACACGCTACTGGCTATTATAGCAGAATAACAATGGATGCTATTCCTGAAACACAAAGAGCAGCAGGGTTTTTAAATAAAATTAGAGAAATCGTAGATCAAGAATCTATTCAAAACTATATATATGTTACTTCCGGTGATATTGTTTGTATTAAGCAATAAAACGGTTTTACATACAAGAGATAGATATAGGCCTAAATGGGATGGAAAAGACCGTTATTTTATTAGAATATATTTAGTGAAAGATATAAACCAAGGTATATTAGCAAATTCTGCTCAACCTTGGATATGGGTATCAATAAATATGGCGATTATATAGAAAGCATATAAACACATCGCGGGCAATGCCTTAAGAGGTACAAAGCAACGTGGCAATCTAGAAAAATAATTATAAACTTTAAAATTGCTTGAATAATTTTCATATAATTAATCTAGGTACTATGTAACTATGCAGCATTAAACCTTTGTCGGTAAGATAGATATTTTGATCTAGTTTCATTAAATCTAACGCTTGATAATGTTTAAGGTTATTCATGTCTAAAATATCCATTAATTTTGCGTTTATTTTCTGCTCTAATGTAGAAATATTTATGCCTTTGCTAAGACGTAAACCCATCATTAAAATTTCTTCGATTATTTCTTGATTTGTTAGCTTAGCGTTAGTTTGAATACCGACATTTTTTGTTTTAACTGAGTCTAACCATTTTTCTGGCTTGTGCCACATCATAATTGCCGCTACCGAACCTGATGGTTCAATGATTCTACTATGAGCCCCGGGACCTATACCTAAGAAACTATTATAATGCCAATAAGTCAAATTATGCAAACATTCCTGATTTGCTAGAGCATAATTAGATATCTCATATCTAAAATATTTTTTAGATTCTAGATAATGATTTGTCCATTCGTACATTTCAGCTGCCGCATCTGAATGCGGCAAAATCAGGTTACCCTCATTAAATAATTTATAAAAAGGTGTACCTTTTTCGATAGTCAATTGATAAAGAGAGATATGGCCATTTGCGAGTTGCATAGCTTGCTTTAATTCTTCTTGCCAGTCTTTTAATTTCTGACCGCTACGTGCATATATTAAATCGAATGAAACTCTTGGAAATATCGCATTTGCCTCCTCAATTGTTTTGATAGCTTGCAAAGCATCATGAGTTCTGCCTAATTTTTTTAAATCGTCTTCTTTTAAGGATTGTACTCCAATGGACACACGGTTAATTCCGGCAGATTTGAACGCTTTAAATTTTTCGGTTTCAAATGATGTGGGATTGGTTTCTAGAGTTATTTCAGTTCGATTATCAAGAATTGCTAGATTATTGATTATATTTATTATCCATTCAACTACTACGGGATTCATTAATGAAGGAGTTCCACCACCAAAAAAAATGGATTTTATATATTTATTTTGAATAATATCCTTAAAATACTCAATTTCGGTTTCATAAGATTTAATCCATTGATTATGATCTATAGTGCTAGCCACATGAGAATTAAAATCACAATACGGACATTTTGACAAACAAAAAGGCCAATGAATATAAATGCTTAAATCATCTGCCATAACTTTCATATTTTTAAAGAATTTAGGCAATTTGCTGTAATTTCTCAATCTCTTCTTTTTTTTAATCCGGTTGATGCAATTATTAATTCAGTTTTTAAACCGGCTTTGATTAAATTTTTTGCTATAATAATTTTTTCTTTTCTTCGCCCCTTTTCTATAGCTTGCTTTTCCCAATAATGTGCGATACTGCCCATAATTTTTTCTCTTTTCTTAGGATTTAAATGTGACTTGAGCATCCTTGCGACTTCTATTATATCACTTTGCCTAATTTTGGTCAAAGTATAGAATAAAATTAGCTCTATATAATCAATGCCTATGTTAACCTTAGCAAATTTAGGTAAAAGATCAGCTACTTCTTGCCATCTTTTTAGTAAATCTCGTTCGTGAATATGCTTCATAAAAAATTGCAAAATTCCCGACAGAGCATTTTCTTTCAATGCTTGTTCAGATATATCATGCACGTTTATGAGTTGATAATCATTACTCCAAGTAGCTTTTACCAATTCGCTATTTTCAAATAATTCCAAAAGATTTCGAGGAACATTATATTGTTGTATACCATTATCAAATACTAAAAGATATATGCAAGGAAATTTCTTGCTTTTTGTTGCTTTCATATGATATTCGGCAATGTTTAACATGTACTTAAACAAGCGAAAAGCCATATAATAATCAGGTTTACTTTGATGTTCTAATAATAAAAATACGTAACCGTCTTCACTATCAAATTTAACAGAAAATAAAATATCTAATATGGATTTCTTAAGTGTTGTATCTACAAAACTATCTTTTTCCATTTTAAGGGTTTTAAAAGAAACCAAACTGTGTATATGTGATGGTAAGTGCATTTGAAAAAACTCTTTGGCTACCATTGGATTTTCAAATGCACTTAGTATAATCTCATCGTGCTTAAGGTTTTTAGACATCAATATCAATGATGTACTACCATTATAAATACAGCATTGATATTACTTTTGTAATTATAAATTGAGATAAGCTCAGCTTTACAATTTTTGTTTATTAATCCAATATATATCACTCAAATATAAAATTCTTGTACCAGAAGATTATAAGGATAAATATATTATGTACATAGAATAAAATCGATTAGCCGAGATTTCAATAATCAATATTTTTAATTTCAGAGATATTATTAAAGTGATGAAAAAACTTACCTGCTATTTTATAATTATTTTATTAACTTTTTGTGTTCAAGCTATCGGAAATAATAAGGAACAAATATATAACCAGCAAGATACCAAATTTCTAGAAGAAGCTGAAGGAGCTGAAGCTCTAAAATTGGCAAAAGAGCGTACTGATAAAACAGAACAAGCTTTCCAATCTATACCAGAATATAAACCGATAAAAAAAGAAATAGAATCAATATTTTATGACCAAAGAAAAACTCCATATGGTATTATCCGTAAAGGTTATGTGTATCATTTTTGGATAGATGATAAAAATCCGCAAGGGTTATGGCCGTAGGACATTAGTTGAGAATTACTCTAAAGATAAACCAAATTGGGAAGTTCTAATCGATTTTGATAAATTATCCAAAAAACTCGGTAAAAAAGTAATGTATCGAGGTGGAAGTGATTGTTTTCAAAACTCTAATCGTTACTTAATTACTATGTCCTTTGGTGTTAAGGATGAGATGTTCTTTAGAGAATGGGATTTAGACAAAAAAGATTTTGTAAAAAATGGCTTTGAACTAACAACAAGTAGCGGGAGATTATTAGAAGGCAAATTTACTTATCCTACTTGGATCGACCAAGATACTATTATATTTAATCCAGTTTTTCATAAAGAGGAAGTTACTGACTCTTTATATCCTAACTCGCTTTACATATGGAAGCGAGGAGCACCTGTAGAGAAAGCAAAAAAATATTTGAAATACTAAAAGAATATATACTAGTTTCAGCCGGTAAGCTTTTATCCGATAATATTTCTTCATCTTTAATATTTATATCTGCAGATAAGGATTTTTATAATTACGATAATTATATTTTAGATACTAAAGATGAGAACTTAAAATTACAAAAAATAAATATGCCATCAGATGCAACGCCTCAAGGTTCTTTTAAAGAATATGTCTTTTGGTTGCTACGTTCTAATTGGAAATTTAAAGGTAATAATATAAAAGCAGGTTTGCTTGTTGCATTACATTGGCAAGATTTACTAAAGGATGATAGCGATAAGGCTAGTTTAAAAACTTTATTTTCATAAACTGACCGTGAGGTTTTTGATTCTATAGGAGTAACTAAAGATACGGTATTTTTGGCTGGCTATGAGAATGTTATTGCAAAAGTTATTACGTTTTACTTTAGAAAATAGTGAATGGACAAAACCGGTAACCTTAAAAATTGCCTTATGAGAACGCAATTTTTGGTATGTATTCTGATGACCAGGAATAAGATGCATTAATTACTATAGAAAATTCTATAGTACCGCCAACTATATATTTATGGAACAAAACTCATCAATTAAGCATAATTAGGAAAGATTTATATCCGTTTGATAGTGAAAATTATGTTGTAGATCATAAGGAAACGGCAAGCTTTAGATGGAGTTAAAATACCGTATTTTGTTGTTTATAAGAAAGGTACAAAATTTGACGGTAAAAACCCAACATTACTCACCGCATATGGAGGATTTCAAGTAATAAATTCTCCGTATTTTTCTAGAGTAAAAAATAAACTATGGGTTACAAACGGCGGTGTTAGTGTACTTGCTAATATCAGAGGCGGCGGAGCATTTGGTCCTGAGTGGCATAAGGCGGCTCAAGGAATAAAACGTCAAACCGGCTTTAATGATTTAATTGCAGTAGCAGAGGATTTAATAAAGCAAAATATTACTAGCCCTGAATATTTAGGAATTAAAGGAGGAAGTAATGACTGATTGTTAGTAAGTGTTGCAATGATGCAGCATCCCGATTTATTTGGAGCTACAGCGTGTAAAGTACCTATACTTGATATGGTACGCTATAAAGAATTCGGAGCAGGACATTCATGGATAACTGAATATGGAGATCCGGACAATCCAAATGATTTAGTACATATTTAAAAATATGCACCGCTAGAAGAATTTATCTTTAACGCAAAAATACCCAACTGTGTTAATTACAGATTCAGTATTAGATCAGCGTGTACACCCCATGGCATGGAAGAATTTTTGAGTATGTACTTGAGCAAAACTCAAATACTAAAACTTACTTTCTAGAAAGTGGAGATAGTGAGCATGGTAGTAGTAGTGATTTCAAAGATAGTGCCAATTATTTTATCAATATCTATACATTTTTTGCCAATGCTTTGAAATTGAAAATTAATGAAATTTTACTTCACGGGGGCATTGCCCATGTGGATCAATTTCACCTTTGTCATCCCCGTGGCTTGACCACGGGATCCAGTTAAAAATACTAAAATTATTAGTATTGTTTATTGTTTTTATGGACCCCATGGTCAAGCCACGGGGTGACCAGTGGATTTTACCACTCCAGGCAATAATGCCGTTTTATGAAAACAATTTTCCAATTCCACTACGTAATAGATTTTTAGGATTCATTTTACTGGCTTTTTTCATCATCTCACCTATTTGCTTATATTGCTTTAGCAAAATATTTACTTTTTGTACTGTAGTCCCTGCTCCCGCAGCTATACGTTTTCTACGAGAGGCATTAATTATATCAGGATTCTTACGTTCTTTCAGCGTCATAGATAAAATAATTGCTTCTTGATGTTCAATTATTTTACTATTTAATTTTGATTGATCTATTTGATCCATAATTTTACCGCTACCCGGTAACATACTAAGTATACTTCCAAAACCTCCCATGTTTTTTATACTTCTCATTTGCTGAAGATAATCATTTAAATCAAACTTACCTTTTTTTAATTTAGCTGCCGTTTTTTCGGCTTCTTCTCTATCAACGATACTAGCTGCTTTTTCAACAAAAGATATAATATCGCCCATATCAAGTATTCGAGAAGCTAAACGTTCAGCATTGAATTCTTCTAAATCAGTTAGTTTTTCACCGCTACTTAAAAATTTAATCGGTTTTTTAGTAATATATTTTACACTAAGTGCTGCACCGCCTTTAGAATCGCCGTCAATTCTAGATAAAATTAATCCTGAAATTTCTAACTTTTTATTAAAGTTGCTTGCCGTAACTACCGCATCCTGCCCTGTCATACTATCAATTACTAGCAAAGTTTCTGTAGGTTCCACTATCTTTTTTATTGCACGAGCTTCCTCCATCATCTCTTTATCAATTTGTGTACGACCTGCCGTATCATAAATTACAACATCATAAGCAGAAATTTTAGCCTCGGCAATAGCTCTTTTGACAATATCAAGAGGTTTCTCACCTTGCACAATAGGTAATGAATTAATCTGTACTGAGTTTGCAAGTATAGCAAGTTGCTCTTGTGCGGCCGGTCTGTAAGTATCCAAAGAAACAAGTAAAACTTTTTTATTTTGATTTTTAAGTCGCAGAGCAAGCTTGCCACTTGCGGTAGTTTTACCGCTCCCTTGCAGCCCTACCATTAGGAAATTTATGGGCGGCTTTGAATTTAAATTTAGCTTTGTCTCACTTTCACTTGAAGCTAAGAGATTTATCATCTCTTCATGAATAATTTTAATTATCATCTGCCCCGGTGAAACGGATTTAATCACCTCCTGCCCTAAAGCATTCTGTTTAACTTCCGCTATAAAATCTTTTATCACCGGTAATGCAACATCCGACTCTAAAAGAGCCACTCTTATATCCCGCATAGCGGTGTCTATTTGAGCTTCCGTTAAAATTCCTGAGCTGACTAATTTATCAAAAATCTTCGTTAAATTTTGTGTTAAAGTTTTAAACATGTCAGTAATTTAATTTATAAAGTTCTAATATATTTTGCCCAATATGTTTTAGCAACAATAATATTTTATGGTTTTATGTAGGCGTTGTTGCATGAATCGATTTTACGTTGTCATCCTAGCTAACTTGATCGCGGGATCCAGTTAAAAATACTAAAATTATTAGTATTTTAAGTTGTTTTTATGGACCACGTGGTCAAGCCACAGGGTGACACAACGGGTTTTACCTATCCATGTAATAATGCCTTTTATGGATAACGTGAAAAGGAACGTAGTGATTCGTGTTAATTACTAGAAAACTCATTCACCACTAATATATAACTTGTTTTTAAGTCCAAATCATAATCAATGGTATTATATATTAACTTTTTTATACCGGTAAATTTTTGTAGTAAATAGGAAGGATGCTTATTTGACAGTTTATTAAAAATCTTATTTTCTAAATCTAGAAGTTCAATATTAACGTTAGCAGATTTTTTAAGAATTCTATTCATTAATAATAATAAATTATCAATAAAATCTAGCCATAATTCTCGGTCTTTAGTAGTAAAACGATGAATAAAATCTAACGTTTCATTATCTGCTATCGGTTGAATAAACTGAAGATATAAGTCATTTCGAGCATGAGGTAGAGGAGATCTAACATTAACTTTAAAACATCTTGATCTAATTGTAGATATAATACTTGCAGCTCTTGAAGTAATTAAAAAAATGTAACTATTCTTTGGTGCATCTTCAAGAATTTTTAAGCATGAATTCGCTGCATTCAAATTCATAAGATCTGCCGAATAAATTACTGCAACTTTATAACCTGAAATTGCAGAAGTTTTACTTAAGAAGTCTTGTAATTTTCTTATTTGTTCAATAGAAATATTTTTAGCATTAGATGTAGATGAAGTTTCTCTAGCGATGAAATGATAATCAGGATTGTTTTCAAGAGGAATGCTATCCTTAAAAAGCTTACTATATATAAAATCTTCTAAATCTTTTAAAGCTTGCTCTATATTTTCAGCTTCGATAAGCCAACTATTATATAGCTTATTATGCTTTAAGTTAAACTCTAGGCGTTCAATGATCAATGGTTGTAATATCGTTAAGAATTGTTCTATATCATGCCGGCTTTTGCAGAGCATTGTTGCATGAGCCGGTTTTTCTAGTGTCACCCCGCAAACTTGTAACGCGCTTTGGAAACTATCAGTACTGTAATAAGTTACTTTTTTTAATTACAAGCTTCTTTCATTTTTCTTCCAGCTCTAAAAGTAGGTTGATTGTAAGCATCTATTTTCATTTTTGCTCCAGTTTTTGGGTTACGGCCCTCACGTGCTTTTCTATGATGTATTTCAAATGAACCGAAACCTGTTATATTAATATTATGGTGGCTCTTTATAGCACTAATCACACTATCAAGAACTAAATTAAGTGCTTTCTCAGCATCAGCTTTTGTTAATGTTTTATGTGAAGCATGTTTATGATTATGACCATGGTCGGTCATAAATGCTATAAACTCGGTTTTATTCATTTTTTTTGGTTCTTTTTTGTTATGTGTACTCATAGTAAAATCAACTCTCCTTTAATGGGTTAATATGTATTGATGTTTTTTATAAAACAATATATACAACTGGCAATAATATACATCAATATATTTTTATGTGAGTTAATTATAACAAACTACCCACATACTGCAAATGCCAGTTATTTACAAAGTTTAAAATATATACGTTATTATATTAATTTATAGAAAAATGTAGCCATTTTACATCAGTTATACTGTTAAAACTACTTACAAGTCATTAAAGTGAAAATTTATCATTAAAACCCTAATTTATTGTCAGTAGTAATTACAACAGCTAATTTTCTACTTTGTAAAAAATGATAAGTTTTATATAAAGAAACAATATATACTTAATTTATATAATAAGTTGGAAACCATCTTTCACTTTTTATATAGAATATTTCTAACTAAATAGCAGATTTATGTAATAATTCGCTAATCACATTAATTTAGAATAAAATTTTTAAAGAAAAATATATTCAATCCAATGTTATTGTCTGAAATTTGTATTAAACGTCCTGTCTTTGCTACAGTTTTGAGTTTGGTTATCGTAGCTCTTGGAGCAATTTTTTTTACCAAACTACAAATTAGAGGAACTCCGGATATTTCAGCTCCCATTATAAATGTCAAAGCTCATTATGCAGGCGCCGATGCTTTATATATGGAAAAAGAAATAACGACACGTATAGAAAAAGCTTTAAAGACGGTTAAAAACTTAGATTATATAACTTCTCAAAGTTCTACAGGCGAAAGTAGTATTACTTTATCGTTTCTATTATCTACCGATATTGAAGTAGCATTAAATGATGTGCGTTCTAAAATATCGGATATCACTTATATGTTCCCGCAAGATATGAAAGCCCCATCAGTTGCAAAACTTGATGCCGATAGTTTTCCAAGCCTCTTCATAAGTGTTGAAAGTGATCAATATAGCGATTTAGAATTGACAAAGATCGTCGAAGATAATCTACAAACACCGTTAGATAAACTTGAAAGCGTAGGACAATCGCAAATTTACGGCGGTCGGGAATATATAATGAGAATAGAACCAGATTCCAAAAAATTATATCAACATAAAATTTCTTTATTGGAGATTGAATCTGCAATAAAAGAGCAAAATAAAGATTATCCCACAGGTACGATTAAAACAAAAAGTAATAATTTTATAGTAACTCTTGAAGGCTCTTTATCTACACCGGAAGAATTCGGCAATATTATTCTAAAAGTACAAAACGGAGGTATCATAAAATTACGCGATATAGCGAAAATATCTTTAACTTCTCCCGATGAGGACATAATTTTCAGATATAACGGCAAAGGCTCCATTGCTCTTGGTCTTATAAAAGAATCAAAAGCTAATGTTATAGATTTATCAAATGAAGTAACTAAAGAGCTAGAAAGAATTAAAGAATCCATGCCCAAAGGAATAAGCATTGGTATCGCATATGATGGAGCAACCCCTGTCAAAGCATCAATTTATGCGGTATTTCAAACAATTTTTGAAGCTTTAATATTAGTAGTTTTAGTCACTTATTTATTTCTTGCTTCTGCTAAAATTACCTTAATTCCGTTTGTGACGATTCCGGTATCGTTGATCGGTACTTGTAGCGTAATGTATGTTTTTGGATTTTCTATTAATATATTTACGCTCCTTGCTATGATACTTGCTATAGGTTTAGTGGTCGATGATGCGATAGTTATGCTTGAAAACATTTTTAGATATAATGAAATGGGGCATAAACCCATGGAAGCAGCTTTACTTGCTTCTAAAGAAATCGGCTTTGCAATCATTGCTATGACTATTACGCTTGCTGCCGTATTTTTACCCGTCGGTTTTATAGAGGGTTTTATCGGGAAATTATTTATTGAATTTGCTTGGACTTTAGCATTTTGTGTTTTGTTCTCAGGATTTGTGGCTTTAACTTTAACTCCTATGATGTCAAGTCGTATGGTTACAAAACATAATACGGACTTACCGAAATTCTTAGTAAAGTTTAACGACATTCTACAATTTATTCAAAATAAATATATTTACTATCTCAAGCTAACTTTTGACAATAAAAAGAAATTTGTCATCATTATTGCATCATCATTTATAGTACTGATTATTAGTTTTAAATTTACTCAAAAAATTTTCGTACCCCAAGAAGATGATGGATTTTTAGAAGTTTCTCTTAAAGGTCCTGAAGGTTCTAGTTTAGAATCTTCTACTAAAGTAGTGAAAGAAACCGAAAAAATCCTTGCTAATTATCAAGATATATTAGGTTATCTGATGGTAATAGGTGCAGGCGGTAGTGATAATGTTTTTGGATTCATTCCGTTAAAAGATTGGGGTGAGCGTTCTCGTTCCCAAGAAACTATTAAAAATATGTTAAATAAGCAGTTTTCCGAAATACCGGGCATGTCGATTTTCGCTATGGATCCACGTTCAATGGTTAGCGGGAATGCAAGTAGTCCTATCGAGTTTACTATTCAAACGAACCTTGAATATGATGATTTAGATAAAATATCACAACAATTTATTGATATAATGAAAACAAATCCTATTTTCTTAAACGTCAATAGAAATTTACAATCAGCAATGCCGACTATAAGTATAAAAGTCAACCGTGACAAGGCTTATTTATACGGAATGGATTTGGCCAATATAGGCAAAACGGTACAATATTTACTTGCAGGTCAACAAATTGGGGATTTTAGAATGGGTAATGATTTATATGATGTTATATTGCAATTTAATCAAAAAGATCGAAAAGATATTAGCGATTTTAGTAAAATTTTAATTAGAGCAAAAAATAATAATATGTTACCGCTTGAATCGATAGCTAATATTACGGAAAAAATATCAGTAAAATCATATAGTCATTATAATAATTCAAAATCCGTTACTATTTCTTCTGATCTTGCTCCTGACGGAAAAATTAATGATGCAATTAATGAAATCAATAAAATAGCCGCTAAGTTACTCGACCCTAGTAATACTATAATTGAATATATCGGTGAAATTAAACAAATGAGAGAGGCAGACAGTAATATGCTTATAACATTTGTGTTTGCTCTTGTATTTATCTATTTAGTGCTTGCAGCTCAATTTGAAAGCTTTACTGACCCTTTATTAATATTACTCGCCGTACCTTTCTCAATAACCGGCGGTGTACTTGCTCTCTGGCTTGCCGGTAATAGCCTTAATATGTATAGTAATATCGGACTTATTACTTTAATTGGGTTAATTACTAAGAATTCTATTATGATAGTAGAATTTGCTAATCAACTAAGAGAACAAGGAGTAAAGGTTCAAGAAGCTATAATAGAATCCTCAAAACTTCGCTTGCGTCCAATTCTTATGACTACCCTTGCTGCTGTAGTCGGAGCTTTACCTCTAGTCTTTGCAGATGGAGCCGGTGCTGCTGCTCGTAATTCTATAGGCTTTGTAATAGTTGGAGGATTAAGCATCGGTACTATATTTACAATTTTTGTTATACCTGTAATATATCAAACTTTTAAGAAGGATTAATCACTTATAGAATTATAAAATTTAGTAGACATATAGCTCAAAATGAGAAATGATTCTTTTACGTTTAATGAATATGAGGTCAAAATATGTTAATAAATACTTCTAATAATCCACTTATTACTACTATACATTTATTATCTTCCATAGGTGCTATAAATTGGGGTTTAGTCGGGTTATTTAATTTTAATTTAGTCACACTTTTATTTGGCTCATTTCCAATTATTGTTACAATACTTTATATAATTATAGGCTTTTGTGGTGTATATTCTTTCCTTTGTTTAGGTAAACTACTTTGTAAACCCAGAATAGAAAATGCGAAGTAACTCTACTTTTTCGTCATTGCGATAAGAATTACACAGTAATTCGACGCAGCAATCCAGTAAAAAATGCTATAAATTAGCATTTTTTATTGGATTGCAACGTCGCTTTGCTCCTCGCAATGACGACCTCTAACAACTTCACTTGTACTATAGCAGTTATTGCTGCTGTTTCAGCACGTAATATATTACTTCCTAAACTGACAGATTTTGTATTCTTGTATAAAGCAAGAAGTTCCAGCTCATCATTAGTAAAACCTCCCTCCGGTCCAATAATAATAGCTATATTATTATCAAGTAATGATGAAATTCGTAATATAGAATTTTCTTCTTTTTCATGTTCATTAGCATATAACATCAAATTATTATTCTTTTGAAGATAATCTTGTATTGTGATAGCTTTTTCAATTATCGGGGGAATAAGACGTTCTGATTGCTCTGTTGCCTCAATAACACATTTCGTTAAACGTTCGATATTGACTGTTCTAAATTGACACCGCCTAGTAATTAACGGAATAATTTTAGTTATACCGAGTTGTGTAGCCATATTTATTGCAAGCATTAATTTATCTTGCTTTATTATAGCAACAGCAAGAGTTAACGCAGATTCTGTATAAGGCTTTTTTAACTGTTCTTTAAGCCTAACCGACAGGTTATGCTTACCTATCTCGGTAATTTGTGCTAAAAATTCTCCTTCCGTACCGTTAAAGATACGCAAACCATCATTTACTTTAAGATGTAGCACCGTTTTAACATAATGAACATGATCACTTGCTAATTCTATCTTGCTATTTTCAGCTAAACGACTATTAATATAAATACGATTAAATCTCATATTATTACCATGACGAATGAACAAGATAATAATATATCAGAAGAAGAAAATTTACAGCTAAATTCAGAAAGCTTCAGACAGGATGAATTTAAGAGTAAATCTACAGAGCGTACTTACGTCCGTGAGTACAGACTTAACTCAAAAAATTCGCCTGTATCAAGCTTTGTGAATGACGCTGTACCAAAAGAAAAAGAAATCGGTGGTGTTAAAGGTCTAGAACCGACAAGATACGGCGATTGGCAACATAAAGGTAAAGTCACGGATTTCTAATATTATGACATCATTTGAGCAAATTAAGGTTTTACCTTACCAACTGCAGAAATTGTTTGATTTGGTGTGGGATGTAGCATCTTATCCTAAATTCTTACCTTGGTGTTCTGCTTCTAGAATCATTTCAGAAAATAATCAAGAGGTTATTGCTGAATTAGTAATTAAGTTAAAAGGTTTTTCAGAAAAATATAACTCACGAGTTACAAGCGAAATAACAGATGATGGAATATATTTGATTAATACGGTAGCTATTTCAGGACCTTTTGAATATTTAAAAAGTACTTGGCAATTTGTTCCATGCACAGCAGGAACTGAATTAAAATTCTTTATTGATTTTAAAATGAAATCCGTAATACTGGATAAATTAATCGGCACTTATTTTACCAAAGCAACCGAAAAAATGATTATAGCTTTTGAAAAGAGAGCTAAAGAGGTTATTAAATAAAAAAGAGTAAGATTATAGATCTATAACCTTACTCTCTAGAAAGTTTTGTATTTAGTTACTTATCAGATATATATACTTCATCTCCTAAGATGTTAGTTTGATCATCATTAAGATCATGATAATCAAAGCTATAAAACTGATCTCCTTGTTCTTCGCTAGTACCGGAAGTATGATAATTAAATAATGCTTCATAAGCTTCATTTATTTTGGCATATTTCTGTATTTCTTGTGAAAGTTCTACTTCTTTATTTTTCATAGCTTTCTCTGTACCATACCATAGCTTACTTGTAAAATTTGGCTTGTATTCTGCTAATTTCTTATTTTTATAACTTTCTCTCTTTTCAACAGTTCCTAAACTTAAAGCTTTTTCAATATCGTCGCTTGAATAGCCATTTTGTATTAACTGCTGAATAATACAACAATGTAAAGAAGGAATACTAGTATCTAGAACTAATTTATTTGTATATTGTCATTTCACGCCAGGTATTTCCTGATATAACACACGATCTGTTGATTATACTATTGCATAACCACCATTATGTTTGTAACCAACGCCGTCTTCCGTTAAACTTAAGGTTGGTACACGAGTTATTGTATTAGATATTATCTGACCGTTTGTTCCTTCAATATATTTACCGGTAAATTGATCTACACCGTTTTTATCTACAGCAGTACCGTATACAAAACTTTCTAACTCCGAAGTAGCTAAATACCCTGCAGCTTTAGTCGCTTCATGAGCTTTAGTAAAAAGCTTTATTTGTTCATTACTATCCATCATGCATTTTGCCCAATAACTAGTACCAAAAATAGCCCCTGTTATTAAAGGTATTTTGTTTAACCAACTAGATGTAAACAAACTACTTATTCCTGCAAGAAAGCCTCCTGATACTCATTTTGTATAAAAACTATAATCTGTTTTTGCTTTTTCTATTAAAGATGCGTAAGTAATAGGTTTATTATTTACGAATAAATTACGTACTAATAATGCATACATAGTTTACCTCCTTTGTTTTAATCACCATGTTTCATGGTTTTGTTATATAATGCAGGCGTACTATATAACAAAGGTAATCAAGTGTTAACCTTTATTTAATAATAAGTTTAATTAGTATTAATACTAGCTTGACATTTTTTAGAAAAAACCATATTTTATGGTAATCTCGATAAAAAAGTAGATAGATATGACTAAGTACAAAAATTCTAAACATATTAGCACTAAAAAGCTTGCTTATATAGGGTTAGACCTCGCATATAAAACAGATGATTTAAATATTTATAATCTAGAAGCATCAAAGGTCAATGAACAATTAACAGATAGCGACTGGGAAATACTCACTGCTTCATGTGATTATGTCAACACTGTTAAATATGGTTATAAAGCTGTTGCATTTATAAATAAAGAAACGAAAGAAGTTCATATTGCTAGTGCCGGTACAAAATTCAATATATATGATTTGCTAGACGACTTACTTATCGCTTGTCATTATGTACCTACTAAACTAACTCCACTTCAGGAATTTGTTAATGAAGTAATTAACAAATTAGGCGGCTTAAGTAAAGCTACAGAATATATTTTTAATACTAGCGGTCATTCACTTGGAGCAATATCTGCAGATTTAACCTTAGTAGACATACATTCTCGTAACCTACCTTTTAATAAATCTACAACTTTTGACAGCCCTGGCTCAAAACCGATAATTGAAAGAGCTATCAAGAAAAATTTCTTTACCGGAAAAGTAACAACTCCAATAGAAGAGCTAGCTACCCATTCTAAAATATATAATGCAAAACATAATCTTATTAATATTACTAATAAGCATTTGGGGACAACAACAATGGTTCTTCCTAGTAAAAAAACAGAACTATCACAATCAGAAGAATGGGCATCATATTTATATAATTTTGCCAAACAAAAAGCTACAAAATATCTAGGAATTAATGGAATAGTCGAAGGCTGTGAGGAAATAATAGCCGGGATCAGTAAGCATGGACTTGTTAATTTTTCTGATTTGAAACAGAATATTACTTTAACCGTAGATGATTGGGAAGCAGGAACACAAAAATATGCTAAAAATACTCTAAATTTAAAAAATAATTTATATAATCAAATCGTTAAAACTGAAACCGGAGCTAATTTAGTTGAGATATATAATAATTTTCAAAGCTGCAGTCAAGAATATGCTCAGGCAGTCAAAACAACAGGAGATATAAGTAATGATTATCTAGTATGTTAAATAAAAAATAACATATATAGTAAATTTATATATGTTATTTTTTATTTAGAGCAACTAAATAGATTTCTGTAGATTCGCTGCGACTGGATGAAGGTTTAAAATGTTTCACCGTTTTAAATTCACGCTTCACTTTATTTAATAATTTATTTTCTGCACCGCCACGAAAAATTTTAGCAATAAAATGACCGGATGGTTTTAGTACTTTTAAAGCAAATTCAAAAGCTTGCTCACATAAAAGTAAGGTTCTTATATGGTCTGTAGCTTTATGACCTATGGTATTTGATGCCATATCACTCATTACTATATCAGCTTTACCGTCTAAAACCTGAATCATTAATTCTTCCGTAGTTTCTTCAAAAAAGTCTTTTTGAAGAAACTCAACTCCGATAATAGGTTCGATTTCTAACAAATCGATAGAGATTATTTTATTATTTAGGCTATTATCCGAAGCTTTAATGAGCTTGGCAGCTACCTGACTCCATCCCCCAGGGGCTGCTCCTAGATCAACAATTTTCATATTAGGAGTAAAAAGTTTAAATTTTTCATGAATTTCAAGTAGTTTATATGCCGCTCTTGACCTAAAGCCTTCTATACGTGCTTTTGCAACATACGGATCGTTTAATTGGCGTCTAAGCCAATTACTAGAAGAAACAGTACGTTTTTTAGAAGTCTTAACTCTAACGCATTTATTTCTATAGCCGCTTAAATTATTTGTCATGAAATTTTATTATTCTCTTTGGCTATTGTGTCTAATACCGCATTAACAAAACCGATCTCGTGTTCATTTAACATATCATGTGCTATATCCGTATATTCGTTAATTACTACTTTAGCAGGCGTAGTAGGATAGAACAATAGCTCATATATACCGGCACGCAATAAAGCTCGGAGTAAGATTGGCATATGTACAGGATCTTTATCATTTGTTAAATGATTGTCGATAATTTCGTCTAGTTTATTAATATTTTCAAATACTGACTTTACCAGGATTTTAAAATGACTTATACTTAATGATATTTTTAAATTGTCCGGTAAATTTGTTATAGAACTATCATTTCGATAAAAAGAAAGTACATTTTGTATGATATCATCCATATCTTCGTTATTTTGCAATATGTTTTGATAAATAGCTTGCACTGCTGCAATACGTGCAATTGATTTTTTATTAATTTTATTTGAACTCATAGAGAAAGAAATTTAAAATTTAATTTTCGTTATTGTTAGTATGATATGGCTTGATGTCATGCCCGCGTAGGCGGGAATGACATAACCAAGCAGTAACAATATCAATCACAACAACGAAATGATATCTATAACC
The DNA here is from genome assembly GCF_045865205.1 of Candidatus Rickettsia kedanie. Lineage (NCBI taxonomy): Bacteria > Pseudomonadati > Pseudomonadota > Alphaproteobacteria > Rickettsiales > Rickettsiaceae > Rickettsia > Candidatus Rickettsia kedanie. The sequence goes on from NZ_BAABMM010000042.1 coordinate 25,549, forward strand.
TTGCAATTTATACCTTAAACTAATTTATTAGTAAACTTATAAAATTTTTATGCTCTCTATAATCGGGTTTATTATAACCATCAGCATCTTGGTATTTATCCATGAATTTGGGCATTATTGTATTGCTAGATATTTTAATGTAAAAGTTGAAGAATTCTCGATAGGTTTCGGTAAAGAACTAATAAGCATTACCGATACAAGAGGGGTGAGGTGGAAGATTTGTCTTATACCGCTTGGCGGTTATGTCAAGATTTACGGCTATGATCGCAGCCTTATGGAGAAGACTAAAGAAGTTAATAAAAAAGTAGCTTTTTATGCTAAATCTTGTTTAGAACGTTTTTTAATAGTTGCGGCAGGTCCGTTAATTAATTATTTACTTGCCGTAATAATATTTGCAGGTTTTTATTGTTACTTTGGAAAAACAGAGATTCCTCCTATAATAGGCGATGTAGTAGCTTTATCGCCGGCAGAAAGAGCAGACTTAAGAGAAGGAGATAAAATTGTTAAGGTTAACAATAAATCTGTTAAAGATTTTGGGGACGTACAGAAAGAAATATTAATTAACGGCTTTAGCGCTTCTACTGTAACTATAGAAAGAAAAAGTGAGGAATTTACTGTTAATATAATGCCTCAAGAAATAATTATATCGCCTCACGAAGAAAAGAAAGTTAAGAAAACTCTTCACATCGGTATTATAGCTAAAAATGAACCTATTCATACTAAAATAGGAATTTTAGGAGGATTTTGGGAAGCTATTAATACTACTATAGATATGTCTGCTTTAACTCTAAAAGCAATATCGCAAATGATTGTAGGAAAACGTTCATTAGATGAGATAGGAGGGCCGGTAGCTATTGCTAAAGAGTCAGGAAAATCTATAGCAGGTGGAACCCAAATGTATCTATTATTTATAGCTATGCTTTCCGTTAACTTAGGGTTACTGAACTTACTACCTATACCGGTGCTTGACGGCGGACATTTGATATTTATACTCTATGAAGCAATTACCGGTAGATTACCGAATCCTAAAACTAAAAATATTTTGTTACAATTAGGAGCAGCAATAATAATTTTTCTTATTATACTCTCTGTTTTCAACGATATGCAAAATTTATTTTCCTAAATTATAGATTTGCTTGCTCTCGTTTATATTATCTACTATAGTGGAGTACATTAATTACGTTTAAATGCACCTGTCATCCCGTGGAGTGGCTAGTGTTGTTGTACAGGTTCAATGTCATACCAGCGTAGGCGGGAATCCAGTTCTTTGTCATACCACGACTTGATCGCGGTATCTAATTTATTATTTTTGGATACCGTGGTCAAGCCCCGGTATGACATCGTATTTAAACATTAGAAATTTAAATTAAATCTTAAAGAAGGTTTTAGGTGAAAATCAGATCAATTAGTAAGTTAACAATTTTATTATTAACGATTTTTTATTATCATATTTCATTAGCTGACTCTGTAATTCGTAAAATAACTATCGAAGGTAACCATAGGGTTGAGCGTTCTACTATTGAGAGCTATTTAAAGCTTAAGGTAGGAGAAACCTATAATAATTCTAAAGAAGATGAGGCAATAAAACGTTTATATGCCACCTCACTTTTTAGCAATATAAATATGCATATAACAAATGAGGGTAATTTAATAGTGGGCGTTACTGAAACTCCTTTTATAAGTAGTGTAGTATTTAGCGGTAATTCTAAAATCAAAACCCATATGCTCGCTAAAGAAATTTATACAATGTCTGGCGAATCTCTTAGCCAAGCTAAAATCGAATTAGACGTAAAAAAAATATTAGAAATTTATAAACGTAGCGGACGTTTTGCTACTACAGTAACACCTAAAATCGAAAATTTAGAAAACAACAGAGTGAAGGTTATTTTTGATATAGCAGAAGGACCAAAAACCGGTATTAAATATATTTATTTTAGTGGTAATGAAAATTATAGTGATTCAGAACTTAAATCTGTTGTCTTAACTAAAGAATCTCGTTGGTTTCGTTTTTTAGAAAGTAACGATACTTACGATCCTGATAGAGTGGAATATGATCAAGAATTACTGAGAGAGTTTTATCAATCTGTAGGTTTTGCAGATTTTAGAGTAATTTCGGCATCGGCAGAACTCAATAATACTAAAGAATATTTCACCCTTACCTATTCCATTGAAGAGGGAGAAAAATATAGCTTCGGTAATGTTACGATAGACAATAAATTAACTAATATAAATATAACACCGCTTAATAAAATTGTTAATATTAAGCAAGGAAAGGTTTTCAATATGAAAACGGTTAATGATATAGCTGAAAAAATCGGAGCATATTTTACAGCAAACGGTTACCATGCGGTAAATGTTCATCCGGATATAATGAAAAATACTAATCATACTGCAGATATTAAATTTATTATTGAGAAAGCCGATAAGGTTTATATTAATAAAATTAATATTATTAATAACCTTAAAACCGAAGACCATGTTATAAGAAGAGAATTTAAAACAGAAGAAGGGGACATAATTAACCGTTCATATATTGAAAAAGGTGAGCGTAATCTTAGAAATTTAGATTATTTTGAGAAAGTAGCAATTAGCTTAGCTCCGACTAAAGCTAAAGATAAATATGATGTTAATGTTGAAGTTGATGAAAAATCTACTTCCTCTATAGGTTTTGATTTAGGATATAATACTGCCGGCGGTTTATTCGGACGTTTCTCTTTCCTAGAGCGTAATTTAGTCGGTACCGGTAAACTGCTTAGCGCCGGTGTACAAGTAAGTAAAAACAGTACAAGCTATTATGGCGGTATTACTGAACCCCATTTTTTAGATCGCGATTTATCACTTGGTGTAAACGCATTTAAAAACTATACAGGACGCGGTGCCAGTGTATTAAATACAACGGATCAAAACTATAAATTACACTCTACAGGAGTCAAAACCTCTCTTGGTTATGAAATTAAAGAGGATTTAGGTCACGAAATAGATTATTTAATCAAACGTGATATTTTAAGCGCCCCCTCCCCATCAAGCTCAATATTCTTAAATGAGCAAATGGGAAGATTTATTACTTCTGCTATAGGACATACTATTACTTATGATCAAACCGATAATAAAATTGTTCCAAAGAACGGTTATTTAGTAAGCAGCACACAAGCATTTGCGGGCGTTGGAGGCGATAATAAATATATAAAACATGAAGTTGACGGTAAATATTATAAATCTTTCATACAGAACAAGCTTACTTTAAAACTATCTGCTTCCGGTGGTGATATTGCAGGGCTTGGAGGAAAAATCGTTAGAATCTCAGATCGTTTTAATTTAGGTGATTATAGTTTAAGAGGTTTTGCAAGCGGTGGTGTCGGACCTCGTGAAAAAAACACTAATGAAGGGCTTGGCGGTGAGCGATATTATACATTCTCAACAGAGCTTAATTTCCCTATTCCTGTACCTGATGAATTTAATTTAACCAGTGCAGTCTTTATGGATTTAGGAAGTGTTTGGGGAGTAGGTCTAAATAAGAAAAAATATAGAACTCCAAACGGTTTTTATAACGATAAATCGCTTAGAACTTCCGTTGGTTTCGGCTTTATTTGGGTAACACGTTTTGCACCGATTAGAATGGATTGGGGCTTCCCGGTTAAGAAGAAGAAATACGATGATACGCAGCACTTCCATTTAAGGTTTTCGACACATTTATAAAAACTCTTCATTGTCACCTCATGGCTTGTCTACGTTGTTGCATGGGTGCCAAATCGTCATTGCGAGGAGTAAAGCGACGTGGCAATCCAAAAAATAATTAAAAAAAAATGCTGTAAATCAGGATTTTTGACTGGATTACTTCGTCGAATTACTACGTAATTCTTCTTGCAATGACGAAAAGCCGGTCCACGCAACAATACCTCACAGGAATGACATATCCCAAATAACATAACTACATTTCAGCCGATGTAGCTCAGCTGGTAGAGCGGCGCATTCGTAATGCGTAGGTCTGGGGTTCAAATCCCCACATTGGCACCATTTTCTCAATAAAACTATAGCCCTATTTTGTGATAGACGGGTAGAACCTAACGCGTTCGTGTCATACCGTGGGTCCTTTCACAGTATCCAGACAAATAACTTAAAATACTAATAATGATAAAAAATAAAAGAAACGGACGTACCTACTAACCATACGCGTCAAGTTAAGGGATGTTTATAAGTTTAAGAGAAGATAAAGTAGATTTTTTTGTTTTCCTATATTTATCTTTTAAGCAAAAACTTACCCAAGCTATTCGTAAATTTTTAAAGAAGTT
>NZ_BAABMM010000043.1:0-50743 GCF_045865205.1 Candidatus Rickettsia kedanie
CGTTACAGTGCTAATACTTATACTCTTCACTTCCCTTTTTAAATATCATTTTTTCTAGCTAACAGAGTTGCAATTAGCAAATTCCTTGCAAATTGCTTACTTACTTTCCTTAACTTGACGCGTATGATCCTTCTAACTGAGAAACAATAAAAAGTTTTGAAAAATTGATTCAAGCTGATTCAAGCTAGATTACCTGCAAAATATAAAGAATGGTTATTAAAATATAAAATAAGGACATTAGTTATGATAGTGAACGAAGAAGAATTTATGAAGCAATCTGATGTGATTAATCTTCCAAAATGGGAAAAATCTTTCTATTATATAATAAATATAGGGCATTATGAAAATTATGATGAAGCAATGGATTGTATTATTAAAAATTTAAATAATCCTGAAGAATTAATACAAGCTGCGGCACTTCAAACTTTAGGAATCTTAGCCTTTAGGTTTAGCAATATTAAAGCAAAATTAATATTGCCTATTTTGTTTAACAACTTAAATAGTAAAAATGAGAGAATATTATATGAAACTAAAGATACCTTAGAGCAGATTACTTACCATGTAATAAGATTAAGCAGAAAGATTCATTTGGAATATTTTAAAAATGGAATTGATTTTTTACTGGAAAAATTTTAAAGAGATATACAGATAAAACATTAATGCTCTACTTAAATAATGAAGAAGAAAAAATAGAGTTTATTTTAAGTTTCTGTCAAAATTCTTTAAATTTAAAGAAGCATTAGAGGTTTGCCTGTATTTTCTTGAAAAAACAGAAAGTGAGCAAATATATAAAACTGCTTTTCAAGGATTCATTTATATAGTAATCAGATTTAAAAAATAGATTTTGATATTATATTACCATTTATTAAAAAATTTATAAATCTAGATAAAAGTTGTGTTCATATTTATACAGACTCTTTTTTAGTTAATATAGCAATTATGATACCTGAACTAAGAGAAAAAGTAATACCTTATCTAAAAAAATAAAATCACCTTATTTAAAGAGATACAAGCCTTAAATAACAATAGAGAAAGTAACGGCACTAGCAGTAAAGGCAGTAAATGACAATGCTTTGTCGAGGTTAGAGCAGAAGATTGAGAATAAGATAGCGAGGGCCTTAGTCTTTTTTATTGTTTTTATGGACTACATGGTCAAGCGAACTAAGTGACACAATGGGTTTTACAGGTCCACACAATAATGCTACACGAGAACGACAATAAAATCTTTTTAAGAGAGGTATAAACAAAATCACTTTTTAGGCAATTCTATTATACTTTGTAAAGCATTATAAGTTTTTGCTAAAAAATAATATATACTTAGCTTTATATAAAAGATGAAATCTACTTTTCACCTTTTATATTCAACTTTTTAGCCGAATAGCAGATTATGTAATAACTCACTATTCGTATTAATTAACTATTATCTTTTTTCTTGGAGGAATATAGATTGTTTCATCTTCAGCATGCGAAATCTTTTCTAAAAGTCCGATAAAACGGTCTTTATTAGGTACTAGCTTTACTATCACCCACCCTTCTTCTATTGATTTCTTTATGTGTTCTATATCAGATTTATGCTCTGAAAAAGATATAACTTTTTGTGCTGGATTTTGCATATTGATAAATCAATTATAGCTAACAAATGTTGATATTATAGTAAATATTTTTTAATAAATCAATCACATATTTATTATTTGCTAAATATAAATAAAATGATTACCATATATTAGGTCTTGTCTACTTATATCCTAATAAATAGTTTAATTAAAAATTAAAAGTTATATAACAATTTTTTATTTTAAACATATATTTTTATGTCACTTATTAACTTTATTTAATTTAAACTGTATAATTTCATTATGTCAAATGATAATTTACAACCGCCTGCCCTTTCTAAAAAGCAATTATTTGCTTTTTTTTGGTATGGTTGTCGGAATGTTCATGTCGGTACTTGATATTCAAATTGTCGCTAGCTCATTATCTGTAATAGCTGCAGGTCTTGCCGCTTCAAGCGATGAACTTTCTTGGGTTCAAACATCTTACTTAATAGCTGAAGTTATCATTATTCCTATTACCGGCTTTTTAGCAAGGTTACTTTCTACTAGAGTTTCTTATTTTATTGCAGCTTTATGGTTTACGGTTATGAGCGTATTATGTTCGCTTGCAACTAATATTGAATCCATGATTATCTTTAGAGCATTACAAGGATTTTTTGGCGGTGCTATAATACCGACGGTCTTTAGTACCGTTTTTATAATTTTTCCTGCATCACAACGTCCTACTGTTACTATCTTAATTGGACTTGTCGTAACTGTCGCCTCTACTTTAGGACCTACACTCGGTGGATATATTACAGAGATTTTATCATGGCATTTTATGTTTTTATTAAACGTCATACCCGGTATTTTCGTATGCACGGTAGTATTTTTATATGGGGATTTTGATAAACCAAATTATAAATTACTGAAAAATTTTGATTTTCTCGGTATATTATTAATGGCTTTAACGCTCGGCTTATTACAGTATGTTTTAGAAGAAGGCAATAAAAAAGGTTGGCTTGAGGATAATTTAATATTATTCTTAAGTATTGCAGTAGCTTTAGGTTTTATTAATCATTAGAGAACTAACCTTTATTAATCCAATTTTAGATTTAAAAACATTCCTTTATAAAGACTTTACTTTTGGTTGCCTTTATTCATTCGTTATGGGTATCGGATTATACGGGGCAGTATATATATTACCGCTATTTCTCTTTACTATTGCCGGATATGATACATTACAAATCGTGGCTACTATGATGGTGACGGGCGGAGCACAATTTTTATCTGCACCACTTGCCGGTAGGATGTTAGGGCTAGGGGTAGATTTACGCCTTATGCTTATTATAGGGCTTGGAGGGTTTGATCTTGGATGTCATTTGAATAGTTTTCTAACACCTGATTCTAAATTTGCTGCCTTTGTGCTTCCTCAAGTTGTTAGAGGGCTTTCCTTAATGTTTTGTTTTATACCGACTAATAATGTAGCTCTTGGCAATATGCCAAAAGAAAGAGTAGGTCACGCTAGCGGGCTTTATAATCTTACTTGTAATTTAGGAGGAGCAGTAGGGCTTGCAATAATCAGCACTATACTTACTAATGATACTAAAATCTTTATGCAATATTTATTGGAAAATATCTCATCTACTTCTATAATGGCATTAGAACAGCTAGATTCTTATACTGAATTATTAAGCGAAAAAGTTCTTAATCCTGAAAAAGCATCATATTTGTTATTAGCAAACAAATTAAATAATGATGCTTTTGTAATTGCAATAAATAATATATTTAATATGATAGGGCTGTTATTTGTATTTATAATGCTACTAATACCTTTTACTTCAAATATCAAATTAACTGAAAATGTTAATGCTCACTAAAATTAAATTTATATTATATTTTCCTTGGTTATTATTAGAAATATGGAAATCAGCTTTCTCGGTTATCAAAATAATTTGGCAAAGCAAGATAGAGATAGAGCCGATTTTTGAATGGATTGACGCAGAAGGGCTGGAAGAAATCGGTGAAGTAATTTATAGTAACTCGATTACATTAACACCTGGTACGGTAACACTTGATATAAATAATAATATGTTACTAGTGCATGCACTCAATAAATCATCGATTATCGACCTACAAAGAGGTAGAATGATTAAAAAAATAAAAAACAACTTGAAGTAGGAAATGATATCAGATATAAACGCTCTAAAGTATAAAAAAGTTTTGCTTAAAGTTTCAGGAGAAGCTTTAATGGGGGACAAGCAGTTTGGGCATGAATATGAGGTAATAAAAAAGATTGCTGGCGATATTAAGGAGGTCATTGATTTAGGAGTAGAAGTCGCTATCGTAGTCGGTGGCGGAAATATTTACCGTGGGATTAATGCAGCACTCGTCGGTATGGACCGAGCTTCAGCGGATTATATAGGTATGCTTGCAACGGTGATTAATGCATTAACTTTACAAAACGTTATGGAAAGCTTAGGTATCTATACAAGAGTTCTATCGGCTATTCCTATGATGAGCGTGTGCGAGCCTTATATTCGCCGTAAAGCTAAAAGACATATGGAAAAAAAGCGTGTAGTAATTTTTGCCGGTGGTACGGGTAACCCGTTTTGTACAACCGATAGTGCCGCAGTACTTCGTGCAATTGAAATGAATTGCGATATTTTATTAAAAGCAACTCAGGTTGACGGCGTATATGATTCCGACCCTAAAAAAAATCCTGATGCTAAAAAATATTTCACTATTAACTATAAAGATGTTATAACTAACAACCTGCAAGTCATGGATACGGCAGCTATTGCAGTTGCAAGAGAAAATAAATTACCTATAAGAATATTTTCGATAAAAAAACAGGGAAATTTTGCTAGAGTAATACAAGATAAAGGCGAATATACGACAATTGAAGAATAAGTAGTGTGAATTGTGGTATGATTTTTATGGCGTTGTTGCATGACTCGTTTTATGTCATTCCCAATACACATAACAATGTCTCAATTAATAATATACGGATAAAATAATATGGATACAGAAACGTTAAAGAAAATTTTACAAGAAAAAATGGATAAAGCTCTCAAAGTTTTAGATCATGAGCTTAAAGGGCTACGTACCGGTAGAGCTTCAGTTAATTTGCTTGATAACGTAACCGTGGAAGCTTACGGTAGTAAAATGCTGCTTTCACAAGTTGCTTCTCTATCCACCCCTGATGCACGAACAATTAACGTGCATGTTTGGGATAAATCTATGGTATCCTCAGTAGAAAAAGGAATTACTATAGCAAATCTTGGCTTAACTCCAGCAACGGACGGTCAATTAATCAGACTACCTATACCGGCTTTAACTGAAGAAAGACGTAAAGAACTGGTAAAGCTTGCTCATAAATACGGTGAGAATACTAAAATTTCATTACGTAATATTAGAAGAGACGGCAATGAAGAACTTAAAAAGCTAGAAAAGGATAATATTATTGCAAAAGATGAGCATCATAACTTATCTGAACAAGTACAAAAGTTAACTGATGAATATAGCAGTAAAGTTGACTCGGCAATAAAACAAAAAGAACAAGAAATAATGACTGTTTGATAAGGTTACACATTCACCCCCGTGGTCAAGCGAACTAGGTGACAGAATGGGTTTACCGATCCACGCAACAATGCCAAGAGAGAATGACATAAATTGACTCTATACTGACAAAATTAGTTAGAGATTTAATTCCAGAAATTATCTCAAAATCAGGTAGGATACCAGTTACTCATATTGCTGAATCATATGAGTATAAAGAATTATTAAAAAATAAACTACTAGAAGAAGTAGAGGAATTTTTACAAGATTAAGTATATGGAAGAAGTTGCTGATATATTAGAAGTACTTGAAACAATTTATAATATTAATGGCTATAAACTAAAAGATATATTAAAAAACAAAAAGAAAGTTAATGGTGGTTTTGATCATAAGATAGTTTTAGAAAAAATAACTAATTAGCTTTTATGACTTAATGAAATAAAATCGGCTATAGAATCTTGGATCACAGGCTATATCCAAGATCTAGCTTACAAGTCGTAGGCATGACATCGGAGCTACGCAAGCAAGACTGCACGTGAATAACATTAGACTATACTACTCAAAATAATAAAACTATGATTACAAAAGAAGAAGCACAAAAAATAGCAAAATTAGCTAGATTAAAATTTGAAGAAGATACTGTAGAAAAATTTTCTACTCAGCTTAGTACTATTATGTATATGATCGATATTTTAAATGAAATAGATTGCAAAGATATAGAGCCTTTAACCTCAGTTTCTAATATGAATGCTAGAATGCGAGAGGACGCCGTTACAAGTTCTGATTTATCAAACAAATTATTTGATAATGTAAGCGGAAATAGTGCTCAGCTTGCTAAAGAAGTAAAATATTTTATCACTCCAAAGGTTGTTGAATAATTATGACAGAACTAAACAAATTAACAGTAGCAGACAGTATAAAAGGTTTTAAAAATAAAGATTTTACAAGTAAAGAATTAGTTAATGCACATATTAAACAAATAGAAAAACATAAAAATCTCAATGCTTATGTTACCGAAACTTTTGATTTAGCTTTAAAACAGGCTGAAGCAGCCGATCAAAATTATGCTCAAAATCAACCGCGAACACTTGAGGGTATCCCGTTCGCCGCTAAAGATCTTTTCTGTACAAAAGGCATTAGAACTACGGCATGTTCTAATATACTGAAAAATTTTATACCTAATTATGAATCAAGCGTTACACAAAATATTTTTGATAAGGGCGGCGTGATGCTCGGCAAAACCAATATGGATGAATTTGCGATGGGTTCAGCAAATATTACTAGTTGTTTCGGAAATGTAATTAGCCCTTGGAAAACAAATGATGATAATGCTGATTTAGTTCCTGGCGGTTCTTCAGGTGGTTCAGCTGCGGCAGTTAGTGGATTTATGGCCTCCGCGGCTCTTGGTAGTGATACTGGTGGCTCGGTACGTCAACCTGCAAGCTTTACGGGTTTAGTTGGATTTAAACCGACATATGGTCGTTGCTCAAGATACGGGATGGTATCGTTTGCTAGCTCACTTGATCAAGCAGGAATATTCACTAGAAGCGTTTTAGACAGTAGCATTATGCTTGAAGCGATGATGGGGTTTGACGAAAAAGATTCTACTTCGATTAAAGCAGAAGTTCCAGAATTACAATCCGCTATCGGAAGTTCTATGAAAAATATAAAGATAGGCGTACCTCTTAACCTTGGTGAAGGTGGTATTGAACCTGATATTATGAAAATGTGGCAGGATACTATAGAGCTACTTAAAAACGCCGGTGCTGAAATAGTGGATATTACTTTGCCGCATGCTAAATACGGTGTTGCCGTTTATTACGTAATAGCACCGGCTGAAGCTTCTTCAAATTTATCTAGATATGACGGCGTTAGATACGGTCTTCGAGTAGAACATGAAAATATGACACTTGACGAAATGTATGAAATGACTAGATCAGCCGGATTTGGGGAGGAAGTAAAACGTCGTATTATGATTGGAACATATGTGCTTTCATCGAGTTGTATGAATGCATATTATCTCAAAGCTCAAAAAGTACGTCGTTTAGTTGCAAACGATTTTAATAATGCTTTTGCAAAAGTTGATGCCATTTTGTTACCTGCAGCACCGACTGAAGCATTTAAGATCGGTGAAAAACAAAATGATCCGACTATTATGTATTTAAACGATTTATTTACTATTCCTGCAAGTTTAGCCGGTTTACCTTGTGCATCAGTTCCTGCCGGATTATCGGCACGAGGTTTACCTCTTGGGATGCAGATTATAGGTAAACAATTAGACGAATATAATGTTTTGAAAATAGCATCGACAATTGAGTCAGGTGTAAAACATATTAAATTTGAGCCGGCAGGGTTTTAACCAAAGCTAGTAATTGATTTTATAAAGTTTTAGTAATTTAATGTATTTTACTATATATTAATTTTTTATTTTAAAATCAAGCGTAGGAGTGTTCCAAGCTTGATTCCTAAAATATTTTATTCAGTTAGTAATGACTTTAGTAATTGCTCACTGGGCATTCATATGGGTTTTTAATTATGGCATATATTGAAGGTAATACGGGAAAATGGGAATATGTAATAGGACTTGAAATCCATGCTCAAATTTCTTCAAAATCTAAGATTTTTTCAGGAAGTAGTACTATTTTTGTAGCAAGTCCAAATTCGCAGGTTTCCTATGTTGATGCAGCAATGCCTGGGATGTTACCGGTATTAAATAAGCACTGTGTACACCAAGCAATTAAAACAGGACTTGGGCTTAAAGCTAAAATAAATAAATATTCGGTATTTGATCGTAAAAATTATTTTTATGCCGATCTGCCGCAAGGTTACCAAATTTCACAATTTTACTATCCTATAGTACAAAACGGCACTATGGAAATACCGACTAGTACCGGCGATCTGAAAACTATTCGTATTAACCGTTTGCATTTAGAGCAAGATGCTGGTAAATCTATGCATGATCAATCACCACATTACAGCTTTATCGATTTAAACCGTGCCGGTATTGGGCTTATGGAAATTGTGACCGAACCTGATATATCATCACCGGACGAAGCGGCTGAATTTGTAAAAAAGCTGAGAAATTTGTTACGTTATATTGGCAGCTGCGACGGTGATATGGAAAAAGGCTCAATGCGTTGTGATGCTAATATTTCAGTACGACGTAGCGGTGAACCACTCGGCACAAGATGCGAAATTAAAAATATTAATTCAATTCGTAATATTATTAAAGCAATAGAATTTGAAGCTAAAAGACAAGTAGACTTGCTTGAAAGCGGTGAAGCAATAATTCAAGAAACACGCTTATTTAATGCCGATAGCGGTGAAACAAGAACTATGCGTTTAAAAGAAGAAGCACTTGATTATAGATATTTTCCTGATCCTGATTTATTACCGCTTGTTATTTCCGATAAGTTAATAGACGAGCTAAAAACAAATTTACCTGAGCTACCTGATCAAAAGATTGAAAAATATACGAAGGAATTTGGCTTAAGTAAATATGATGCTGAAGTAATAGTAGCTGATGAATCAGTTGCTGACTATTTTGAGAAAGCAGTAAATGAATGTAACCCTAAAATGCTTACTAATTGGCTAACCAGTGAGTTGTTCGGACAATTAAACAAAACATCGATCGGAATAAATGAATGCAAAATTACTCCTAGTGACTTTGCAAAACTAATAAAATTAATAGAAAATGATACTATTTCCGGTAAAATTGCAAAAACCGTTTTTGAAATTATGTTTGAAACCGGTAAAGCAGCTGATAAAATAGTAGAGGAAAAAGGACTTGTACAAGTTTCGGATAATAACGTGCTAAACACGGTAATTGACGAGGTGATAGCTGAAAATCCTGAATCAGTAGAGTGTTATAGAAACGGTAAGGATAAATTATTCGGTTTCTTTGTAGGGCAAGTAATGAAAAAAACCGGCGGTAAGGCTAATCCGACGCTTGTGAATCAGCTTTTAAAGGAGAAATTGAGTTCTTGATGTTTGTTGGTAATGTTGCACGGATACGGATATCGGAACCGTCATTGCGAGAAGGCGTTGCCAGCGTGGATCAATTTCGCCTATGTCATACCGTGGTCAAGCCACCGGATGACACCGAACGGGTTTTTTAAGCCATACAACAAGACCAATGCCTCGCTAGAGGACATACTCAAACTTAAAACATTATTTTATGAAATTTCTGAAAATATTTTTACTATCTTTCTTATTAGTTTCTTGTGAAAAAACAGCAACTGAAAAAACTTTAATAGTCGGTACTGCCGCAGATAATCCTCCTTATGAATTCATCCAAGATGGAGAGATTGTCGGGATTGATATTGATATTATCAAAGCAATAAGCAAACGTCTAAATAAAAAAGTTATTATAAAAAACTTTGACTTTAACGGTTTACTTGCAGCTCTAGTTAGTGAAAATATTGACGTTGCGGTGGCGGCGCTTTCCGTAACACCTGAGCGTGCCGAATATATCAGCTTTTCCAATCATTACGCTACTGCAAGATTTGCTATAATATATAGAACAGGTGATAATATACAAAATAGCAAAGATCTAGAGAATAAAATAGTAGGAGTACAGCTCGGTAGTGTTTTAGAAAAAAAAGCACAAGATTTATCACAGACGATGAATATTAAAGTTCATTCTTTAGCAAATCATTTAATGTTAGTTGAAGAATTAAAAGCTAGAGTCATAGATGCTATTATTTCTGAGGAATTTCAAGGCAAAAAATTAAAAGAAAATAATTCAAATTTAGAAAGCAGTACTTTAGAAGAATTGTCATCCGATTTTGCTATAGGTATGTCTAAAAACTCAGGACTAATTAATGAAATTAATGAAGCAATAGATTTATTAAAAAAAGATGGAACCATTAATAAAATTATAAAAAAATGGCTGGGACAGTAACAGAAAGTCAATTTAAAGACGCTATGAGCCGATTCCCTCAAGGAGTGACTATTATAACAACAAATTGTAACAACAAGCTTTTTGGCTTTACTGCTAGTTCTTTTACTTCTGTATCTTTAAAACCGCCGTTAATATTATTTTGCCTTAATAAAAATTCTTTTAGTATAAACAGTTTTCAAAAAAGTGATAAGTTTGCAGTTAGTATTTTAGCAGAGAATCAAATTGATATCTCAAGACATTTTGCTAAATCACAACCTAATAAATTTACAAAAATTGCTTATGAGCTTGGTAATAAAACTGATTGTCCTTTAATAAACGGTGCAACTTGTCATATAGAATGTAATAAATATGATTCTTACGATGCCGGTGATCATGTTTTATTTATCGGTGAAGTAATAAATACTACTATTAAAAATGACTTAAAGCCTCTATTATATTTTCATAAATTGTATACTTGTTTCATTTATTAGAAATATATTATTACCAATATGATAAATATCGGTCTTAGCGGTTCTACCGGTAAAATGGGAAAAACTATTCTAGAGAGAATAGATAAATTTAAAGATTGCAAAATTTTAGCAAAATTTAATAGTACTAATAATTTAGATGATTTAAATAATTTTTGTAAAAATTCTGATGTAATCATCGATTTTTCCACTCCTGAAATATTAGAAAAATTAATTAATTATGCATGCAAACATAATACAAAATTAGTAATCGGAACCACAGGACTGCAGCCTCAACATTTTAAGCTTTTAGAAAAAGCAGCTCAAACTTTACCTATTTTATATTCTGCAAATATGAGTATCGGGGCTAATTTGCTAAGCTATTTAGCAAGAAAGGCAACAAAAATACTAGATGATTACGATATTGAAATTCTAGAAACCCATCACCGTAATAAAAAAGATTCACCCTCAGGAACTGCTATTATGCTTGCTGAAACGATTGCAAGCGAAAAAGGATTAAATATAGCATTTAATCGTGGTAACAGACCAAGAAGCGAAAAAGAAATAGGTATTTCCTCGCTTCGTGGTGGCAATGTTCACGGTATACACGAAATATCTTTACTAGGTGACGATGAAATAATCACTTTAAAACACGAAGCTCTGAATAAAAATTCTTTTGTCATTGGTGCAATTAAAGCCGCTATTTGGCTACAAGATAAATCACCAGCTTTATATTCAATGCAAGATATTTATAATTATAGCTTGCAAAAACAGCTCTAACAGACTATATTTTATTATATAATGTAAATAACATAATCCTAAGGTTACTTATGATCGATTATACAAAAACTTTAACTGCCACCTCAAAGAATAAAACTTTTGATGAAGGCTTAAGAAAATACATGCTTAAAGTATATAATTATATGGCTTTGGCACTTTTACTAACCGGTGTAGCGGCCATAACGACTATATCAGTTGAACCTATTTATAATTTAATGTTTCAAACAGGTTTCGGTACTATTATAATGTTTGCTCCGCTCGGTATTGCTTTATATTTCTTTATGGGCTTCGGACGAATGCACCTGAAAACAGCACAAATATTATTTTGGGTTTATGCCGGTTTAACCGGTATGTCGCTTGCATATTTAGCTCTTATTTATACCGGTACCTCAATAGCTCGTACTTTCTTTATTTGCTCTTCCGTTTTTGGAGCAATGAGTTTGTACGGTTATAGTACAAGTAGAGATTTAACATCTATGGGTTCATTTTTTGCAATGGGTCTTATAGGTCTTATCATTGCTTCATTAGTCAACTTGTTTCTGAAAAGCTCAGCTCTTTCTTTTGCTACTTCTCTTATTGGAATAGTAGTATTTATGGGATTAATTGCTTGGGACACACAAAAGATTAAGTCTATGTATTACATGGCAGGAAACGATGAAGTAGGACAAAAGCTTTCTATTATGGCAGCCTTTACTTTATACTTAGAGTTTATAAATCTTTTCCTATATCTAATAAGATTTTTAGGCAATAGAAGGGATTAATTAATATAGCAGGTTATTTTGAAAACTCAACAGGAATTATTATTACAAGAGCAACTTTTTGAAGCCTTGAGAACAGAAGATACAGCATTGAATGCCAAAATATCTAGATCCTGCGAGGCCATTGCCTCATCTGCTATTGATCTTTCTAAGGACCAATCCCCTACTACTGCAGGTCCATATGTTAATCAAATGGCATTAGCCGATTTGGATGGTCGTGGTTTGGCTAAAGTCACAACAATAATAAAAAATGCATTTCCAGGAGATAAATACAGGGAATTCAGAGAAATAATCGATGCACCTCTTTTACAACATGTAGTTATGGAAGAGGCAATTAAACGACAAGTTGGATTAGAGGATAGCCGATATGACGCAGATTACAGAAAACTTGAAGAAATAAGAAATCCTAATGATCCTAAAAAAGCAATTGATGCTATGCTACGTGATAAGAGAGTGGCACAGCAAGCTGAGTTTGAGGAGAAAGGAAAAAAGGCAGCAGGAGTTTCTGCTGGTTATGTCGCTAAAGATGAACTAGGAAATACTTTTATTTTAAAACATTTTTATAAAACTCATGCTGCATGCCAAAAAATACAAGATAATAATGCACGAAAACAGGCTATTTCTGACCGAAGAGACGGGGTACAAGAATTCATAGGATCCACCATGTATCAATTTTTATTACATGATCGAGCACCAAAAGAAGGGCTGGTAAAAGCGGATGAAAAACACCCTGATTCACTTTATGTACGTTCTAAATTTTTTGATAATGCTGTAACACTCACAGAGTTTTCCGGTTTATCAGGTCAAACTAGAGTCAGAGCTAATGATCAAAATTTAAAAAAGCTGGAAGGATTTGAAAAAGCCATAGCTGCTTGTCATATGCTAGGGGAAGTAGATTATCATGCTGGTAATTTAATGGTGCAGGATGGTAAAACAATAACCAAAATTGATCATGGCCGCTCTTTTTTAGCATTTCATAAGGATTTTGGCAGTATGATCCAATCAACAAATGAAATGTTTGCACATCCTGGAGTCGGCTACAGTGCTGCTATTAAAGCAGGTAATTTCTCATTTAGTATTGATAAATATAGTGAATCGTTAAATCAAATGATAAGTCAATTTGATGAGAAACAGATGGAAGCAATAGTTGATCAAAAAATTGATGAATTAAAAAAAGCTGGGTTTGATCCAAAAAATATTGCATTATCCACTAATATTAAAAATTTTGATGATTTGCGGAAACACTATAAAGGCAGTATAAAAGCAAATCTTATTAATATGCAAGAAGTTGCCAAAGGAGCTGAGATAGTAACAAAATTCAGTAATGTTTTACCTAAATTTAACAATGGGGGTTGGTTAGAGGCTTTCGCTAATTCACCTGTAAAAGACCCGGTACTCTATGCAATAAATAATCACATTAAAATTGAAGGCATAGATGCTAAAGAGTGGGCGTATAAAAATAATTACCAAATTAAAACTGCTATAGGCTTGAAACAAGAAATAATCAAGGAACAACAATGGAGCAAAGATTTAGAAGGAAAATGGAAAGAAAAAGAAGTTGAGGTTAAAAAAGATAAAGTAGAAGTAGAAACTTTTGATCCTGTACAATCAATGCGTACACAAGATAAATCTACAGGCGAAAAGTTGGAGTCACTAATCGTTGATTTTACAAAGCAGGCAATAACTAAAAACGTAACCGATAAAAAAGTAACACAATTCTACGACAATATAATGAAAGAGCTAAAAAAAGCAAATTATCTTACTGAGCAGGATGTTGATGGTATAAAGAAAGATTTAAAATATCAGGATAATATCGAAAATACAACCAACTTATTAAATGCTAAAGCTTTCAAATTAAATGCCAAAGATACTATATATTACAAGGTAGGAAATTTTTGTGAACAGATAGGTTTATCTAACATTTCAAACTATTTTATGAAAAAAATTTCTCCTGAAAATTTAAATAAAATTCATGATACACAGAAGCTGATAGCAAAAAGTATAAAAATTGGCAACATATTAAAACAAAAAGAAAATCAAGGCATTCAGCCAAAAAGAGTAGAAGCAGTAAAAGAAATTGCATTCTCTAAATTACAAGCTAAAAGTGAAAATCAGAAACAAAAGAAACAAAGATGTTAAGGATATGCCTTAAAAGTCATTGCGAGGAGGCGTTGATCAATTTCATCTCTGTCACCCCGTGGCTTGACCACGGGATCCAGTTAAAATACTAAAATCATTAGTATTTGTTTATTATTTTTATGGACCTAGTTAGCAAGCCACGGGGTGACACAGTGGGTTTTACCGGTCCACGCAACAACACCTGCTTGCAATGACGATTGAGATAGCCATCAACAATGTCATATCCCTAAGCAATAATTATAAATTCTTATTCTTTCTCTGCATTTTTTCTAGCTGACGGTGATCGCATAATGCTTAGCGCTTTTAGAGCTTTATCTTCTACATATCTTGGAGCGTTCATTAGTAAATCTTCAGCTTGCTGATTTAAAGGAAATGCAATTATTTCTCTTATATTAGTAGCTTCTGCAAGTAGCATAACGATTCTGTCAATACCGGGAGCTATTCCGCCATGTGGTGGAGCACCAAACTTAAACGCTCTAATCATACCACCAAATATCTTATCAACTTCCTCCTCACTATAACCTGCTATGGAAAATGCTTTATACATAATTTCCGGCTTATGGTTTCTAATAGCACCGCTGGAAAGCTCAATACCGTTACAAACAATATCATACTGGTATGCATTAAGTTCAAGTAGTTCTTCAGTTGTTTTAGCATTGTCTAAGGCTTCCAAACCACCTTGTGGCATAGAAAATGGATTATGGCTAAAATCAATCTTACCTGTTTCTTCATTTAATTCATAAAATGGAAAATCAGTAATCCAACAGAATTTAAAGCAATCTTTTTCAAGTAAATCCAGCTCTTCACCAAGTCTTATTCTAACCTTACCTGCAAGCTTTGTAGCTTTTTCTTTTTTAGCGCTAGCAAAAAATACAGCATCACCGTTACTAATACTAGCTGTAGCTTTTAGACTCTCTAATTGCTGCGGGCTTAAGAATTTTGCTACCGGTCCTTTTGCTTCACCGGTTTCACTAAACTGAATATAGCCAAGTCCACCTGCTCCTTCTGATATCGCAAACTCTATCATTTTATCGAAGAAACTACGAGGCAGTGTAGCTGCCTTAGGGGCAGGAATTGCACGCACTATGCTTCCTTTTTTAATATTTTCCCTGAAAATCGTAAAATCGGAATCTCTAAATATCTCAGTTACATCGGCAATTATAATAGGGTTACGTAAGTCAGGTTTATCAGAGCCGTATTTTAGCATAGATTCATTATATGGAATACGAACGAAAGGAGTCTCTGATACTTTCTTATCCGTAAATTTAGTAAATAAATCATATATCACAGGCTCAATAGTGCTAAATACATCTTCCTGTGTAACAAACGACATTTCTAAATCTAGCTGATAAAACTCGCCTGGTGATCTATCGGCTCTTGCATCTTCATCCCGAAAGCAAGGAGCAATTTGGAAATAACGATCAAAACCTGAAACCATCAAGAGTTGCTTGAATTGCTGAGGTGCTTGCGGTAATGCATAGAACTTACCAGGATGCATTCTACTCGGTACTAAGAAATCCCTAGCACCTTCAGGAGAGCTAGCAGTTAGGATTGGCGTTTGAAATTCGGTAAAACCTCTTGCCGTCATCAAGTGACGAATATGAGAAATAATTTGTGAGCGGAGTATTATATTATTATGCAATTTCTCACGTCTAAGATCTAAACAACGATGTTTAAGCCTTGAATCTTCCGGAGCGTCTTTTTCAGTATTAATAACAAAAGGTAGAGTGTCTGCAGCTGACTCAACAATAAATTCTACAGCTAGCACTTCAACATGACCTGTCGGAAGCGTATTATTAATTGTGTCATCTGACCTTGCTACAACTGTACCCCTTACCGTAATTACCGACTCATAACGCAAACGGCTAGCATCCTCCATAAGCTGTGGATTTTGATCGGTAAATACGATTTGAATTATACCGTAATGATCACGTAAATCTATGAAAACCAGATGCCCATGATCTCTTCTTCTATGTACCCAGCCAGATAATTTAACTTCTTTCCCAACATCAGATATTTGTAATTCGCTACAATTATGAGTTCTGTATTTATGCATTTTTATTTCTTTATTACGATTTCCCCTATATTATATACATAAAATCGCAAATTTTTGCAAATAAAAACTAAAGTTTTATCTTGATATTGCAGCAGCTTTTGGCTTTGATGGGAGTTGCGGATAATGTTGTTGTTGAGGTTTTACTTGATTTAACTCACCTTTAATCCAGTCATATATTGCTTTCTTAGGGTTTTTAATTATCTCTGCAACATTTTCTACTAGATTTATTATTCCTTTAACTAACGATAATACATCTTTTGCTATTTCACCTATAGAATTATTACCTGCTTGTAGTTTTTCTTGGTCTTTATTGGACAAATTACTACGTATGTTATTCATTCTTGATTTAAGCTCATCTTGTTCTAGCTCTTCTTTTGTAAAATGCAACTTAAGTTTTCTATCAACAATTTTTTGTTCTTCCGGAGTTAAATTTTTGTATTGATCAACAAGCTTATTAACTTTTTCTTGTTCTTCCGGTAGTTTTGAAATATTTTCAGCAATATTTGGCATTTGTTTCTTTTATCAAGTTAAAACATATTAATTTTGCCCATTATATATATTTTTTAAACTTTATACAAGAAAAACTTGTATAGAAATTACCCTTTGAACGTAGCATTAATACCTAGAAAGGCTAAAAAATTTCGTAATTCTTGACGTGCAAGCACGTGTGAGCTATTAAATGCTCTATCATATTTTGCAGTTTTTAGATCAAATAATGTTAGACCTTGTAAAAATAGCTCCCTATATATTACACGTTCACTAAATCCTTCTGCGAGTTTAAAGTTAATTCTTTTAGCAAGTTTAGCTAATACATTCCCTACGCGTCTTTTATTTAATGCATCAAGATTACTTAAACGATTACGAAGTATTACCCAATCTATACTAATTTTATCACGACTAGCACGCTCCATTTTCTGTTCCCAAATCATTTGACTATATATTGATGGGCTAATAATTTCATCCTTGCTATCAATTGTTGCTATTACGTCTAAATCTAGAAAACTATCATTAATCGGTGTAATAATTGTATCGGCGTAAGAATGAGCAACTCTTGATAAAGGAGTATGACTACCTGGGGTATCAATCACTATATAATCGGCATCCGGATTATTTGTGAGTACCTGCTCAAAATGCTTGGCTTGCTCTTCTATCTCTCCTTCAGATATATGAAAATGTTTTGGTACTAATACGGCTTTATCAGGATTTTGTTGATTATATAAATCGCGATTTTTTAAATAGCTTGTTAAAGAACCTTGCCTTGAATCGATATCAATACTTACTACAGAGCAATTTTGATAAAGCAGAGCTATTATCAGATGCATGCAGCAAGTAGTTTTACCTGCCCCGCCTTTTTCATTACCTATAACAAATACATAAGGTTTATTTATTGTGTTCATAATTATATTCAGAATAAACAAAATCTGCTCGGTGTCATACCCTGGCTTGACCACAGTATCCAGAAAACAACTAAAAATACTAATAAAATTCTTAATTATTATTGGATCCCGTGGTCAAGCCACTGTATGACAACAAAAAAACAAGCCATGCAACAACGCCACTAAAAGCAAGAATAACGTTAAATATATTCTTTGATAAACTTTTCAAGTAATCTAACACCATACCCCACTGCCCCTTTCGGACCGAGTGCTGAAGCTTTACTACTATTTGCAACACCTGCTATATCTAAATGAGCCCAATATACTCCCTCTTTAATGAAACGTTTAATGAAATGTGCAGCCGTACAGCTTCCGGCAGCTCCCGGTACGTTCCCTATATTTGCCATATCGGCTATGTCGGAGTTAATCATTGCGTCGTACTCATCATGAAGAGGCATTCTCCAAAGTTTTTCATTAACTTCTTTCCCTACTTTTATTAACTTATCAGCTAACTCATCATTATTGGAAAAACAACCGGCATATGTACTACCGAGTGCTACAGTTATTGCTCCTGTTAGAGTTGCAACGTCAATTACACATTTAGGCTTAAATTTTTCTTGTGCATACCAAACTGCATCGGCAAGTACTAAACGCCCTTCTGCATCGGTATTTAAAACTTCGGCAGTTTGCCCTGACATAGTAGTTACCACATCCCCTGGACGCTGTGCATTACCGGACGGCATATTTTCTACAAGCCCTACAACACCGATTATATTTACAGGTAATTTTTGACCGGCAACCGCAATCATAGCACCCGCGACCGCTGCAGAACCTCCCATATCGTATCTCATTAAATGCATATTACTTGACGGTTTTAATGAAATGCCACCGGTATCAAAAATCACTCCTTTACCAACCAAAGCAATAGTCGGAGCCTCTTTACTGCCGCCTTTATATTCCATCACTACTAATTTTGACTCGTTTTGTGAACCTTGACCAACCCCAAGTAATGCACCCATACCAAGGTTTTTCATCTCACGTTCACCGATAACGTCAACATCTACTCCCAACGGTTCAAGTATATCAACTATTCTTTCAGCATAAACTTGCGGAGTTTTAATATTTGACGGTTCATTACATATATCTCTTGTAAAAAATACTGCCTCAGCAATTAATTTTTTAACTTTAAATAATTTTGCTGTTTCAGTGCTATTATCGGTAAAAATTTCAATTGACTCTACTGCAAACTTCTCTGCTTCTTTTAAGGTAGTTCTATATTTATCAAATCTGTAAGAAGCAAGAAACGCCCCGCTAGCAACTAAAGATGCAAATATGTGAGATGTAAATCTACTAATTTTATTTGTAAGTTTTAAGCCGATAGTAGAAATTTTACAACCGGTTGCATGCTGTAAGATTGTGCCGCCTAACTCTTCGATTTTTGCTTCAGTTAATTTTTCTTCATTCCCAAGGCCTGCTATTATCAAATATTTAACCTTACCTGATTTAATGACAGATGGAATCACCTTGATTTGTCCATATTGACCAGTAAATTGCAGTTTATTCTGAATAGTTTTAGAAATTAATCCATGATGTTGTTGATCAAGTCCTATTAAATTACTATCAAGCTTTAACTGTTCATCAATAAAAACTACTAGACCTTGATTAGTAGATGATTCTTCATTCACAAAGTTTATGTTAAGCATACTTATCCCTTATATTACTTTTGACTTTGGATAATTCTATTTATCTTGATAAAACTTTGCAAGTATTATTAATTGATTTAAAATAAAAATTTTTATTAAATAGCATTTGACAAATGTTAATATTTTTTATATCCTGCTGACGAGTTAGTTAAATTTAAGTAATAAGTATGACAGTACATGACATCACTCCTCATTTAATTAAGCAAAAGTATACAATGATTAAAACATCATGTGAACTAAACCAAGGTATGAATGAGATTTATAGCCTCACGCCTCATCCAGTGCGATATACTTGCCTTAACTATTTACAGTTATTTTCTCTACCTATATCGCTAACATTTTATGTAGCAAAGCTTTGTTTTACGGCTAATCCTGTATGGAAATGGATAGGGGTTAATATTTTGTACAAGAAGATGGATCAAGCAATAGCCACAAAAATATTACACGGCTTACCTGACGAAATAGAAGAAAATCAAAATATACCTAAAATTGTCGAGTATGTATTTAAACAATATGAAGAAAACCCTGAATTAACCCCTCTTATTGAACCTACATTTATACAAAAATTTTTAGCAAAGACCGGTAAATATATTCCTGCTTTTGCTAAAATAGTAAAGTTTTGGAATGAAGGAGGAATTAATTATTCTGATGAAATACAAACAAAACGAGCATTAATTGACTTTATTTATAAACAAATTGTTTCTAAAGCTTATGAAGTAGGTAAAAAAGGAGAAAAGCTTGAAATAACGGATGTGAAAGCACTTTTCCCAGAGATAAATTTTGAAGACAACATCAATTCAGAAAAGCTTGAAATAGAGAAAGTAGAAGTAAGCAATGAAGAGCCTTTCATTTCTGAAGTGCCTATTAGATCTCTTTTTAAACCAGCTTATATAGAGGAATTTAAAGGAGATACGGAACGCAGCATCGCAGCGTATATAGAGGATACAAGTCTAGGCTCGACGTCTAAATTACCTCTAGAAGCGACGTTTGGGAAGATGTCTATTGATCAAAAACACGAGGAAGCTACGATTACTACTAATGCAAATAATGGTATTAACCCATTAGTACACTTACTCATGTTAAAAGCTTTACATGATGGAATTTGTCAAGAGGCACTAAAAACTTATGTTGCACATTGTGTAGCAGAAATTCAGATATCTACAATACTTGAAAACTTCCGATATGAAGATTCTTTAGCAAGATTACAATTATACGGTAATTATAACTATGATAACAATAATACGTATACCTTTGAACAACCAGTATCTTGTTTAGGTCACACCTACGAGCATTTAACAGCAGCGATTGCTTGTTATTAAAAAATCGTTCCTACGAAATAAGAAAAAGCCTATAAAAACTTAGTTTTTTGTAGGCTTTTTTGTCAATAATGCGTAAGGTGATTTTTCTGGGTTCCCACTTCTAGCTAGGAAAGCATTATTGCGTGAACTAATAAATGCCCTCTATGTCATCCCCGCCTTCATGGGGAATGACATAGAATAAAAATTGTCCTGTGTTATAGTTATCCCCTCGTTGATACTAAAGATCGTCATTGCAAAGAGCGAAGCGATGTGGCAAATTTAGAAAATAATAAAAAAATTCTGTAAATCAGAACTTTTCACTATCATCCCATGGTCAAGCCACAGGATGATAGTGGTGAAATTGAGCCATACAACAACAGTTTAGGTCGTTCGCAACGACGACTTTCAGTATACACACAATAAAGCCTTACAAGTATCAAGTATATTTATACATTTTCTCCTTCATCAAGCTTTACGGCTGCTTTACGCATTTTATTCATAAAGTAACCGGTTCCGGCAGGTACTAATCGTCCAACTATCACGTTTTCTTTTAATCCTCGTAACTTATCTATTTTACCAGCAATAGCTGCTTCCGTTAAAACTCTAGTAGTCTCTTGGAATGATGCTGCAGAAATAAACGATCTAGTTTGCAGAGAAGCTTTAGTAATACCTTGTAATATTAATTGTGCTTCAGCAGGTTTTAAACCGTTTTTAATAGCTTTTTCATTTATCTCCTCGAATTCATGTCTATCTATTTTTTCACCTGCTAATAAGGTAGTTCCACCTGAATCCGTGATTTCTACTTTTTGTAACATCTGACGAATAATAACTTCTATGTGCTTATCATCAATCTTTACACCTTGTAGACGATAAACGGCTTGAACCTCTTTAACAATATAATTTGCAAGAACCTCTACACCCATTACTTTTAAAATATCTTGAAGTACTGGATTACCGTCAATCAATAAATCGCCTTTTTTAACAAAGTCACCTTCGTTAACTACAACATGCTTACCTTTAGGTACCATATACTCAATAGCCATTGTTTCATCAATCGGATGTATAATAATACGTCTCTTAGATTTATAGTCTTTACCGAATTCTACTCTACCGTCAACCTCAGCAATAACTGCGTGATCTTTAGGGCGTCTTGCTTCTACAAGCTCGGCAACTCTCGGTAAACCACCGGTAATATCTTTAGTAGTGGTTGATTCTTTCGGTATACGTGCAATAATATCACCTACAGATATTTGTACTCCGTCTTCTACACTTAAAACTGCTCCAACCGGCAAGTAATATCTAGCTTCTAAACCGTTTGATAAGGTTATAACTTCACCTTTAGCATCTAAAAGCTGTATACGCGGACGTAATTCTGCACCGTGTGAATACTGCTTTGATTCAATAATAACTTTACTCGATATTCCAGTAGCTTCGTCAGTTACGTCACGAATAGAAATACCATCAACCATATCTTTGAATAAAACTTTACCTGATTTCTCCGTGATAATCGGTATAGTATAAGGATCCCACTCCGCTAGTTTTTGAGTTTTAATAACCATATCACCGTCATCAACAAGTAATCTAGCACCGTATGGAATTTTATGACGAGCCTTTTCATTATCATTATTATCAAGTAATAATAATTCACAATTTCGGCTCATAACAATTTTGCGTTCTTCGGAATTCATAACAACATTACGACTTATAATTTTTACTTTTGCGCTATAGGAAGCTTCTACGGAAGAAACTTCAGCACCTTTTGTTGCCGCTCCTCCGATATGGAAAGTTCTCATTGTAAGCTGCGTACCTGGTTCACCGATAGATTGAGCAGCAATAACCCCGATTGCCTCACCCTCCGACACCAACGTACCGGTAGCAAGATCCCTACCGTAACATATGCTACATATACCAGTAGTACTTTCACAGGTTAATACGGATTTTATCATAATTCTGTCGAGTCCAGCCGACTCAATCTGCTCTAACTTTGCTTCATTAATAAGCTCGCCTTTATTGAGAATTAGAGCATTAGTTACAGGATGAAATATATTGATAGCAGCAGTACGACCTAAAATCTTTTCAGCTAAAGGTACTATAACTTCTCCCCCTTCAATAACACTCTTAACTTCAATCCCTTTATCAGTTCCACAATCTTTTTCGGTAATAATACAATCTTGTGCAACGTCTACTAATTTTCTTGTTAAGTAACCTGAGCTTGCCGTTTTTAAAGCCGTATCTATTTGCCCTTTACGCATTCCGTTAGCAGAATTAAAACACTCAAATTCAGTTAATCCTTCTTTAAAGTTAGAGATAATAGGAGTTTGTATAATTTGACCGTTTGATTTGGTCATTAAACCTCGCATACCGCCTAATTGCTTAATTTGCTGGAAAGAACCTCTTGCTCCGGAGATAGCCATCATATATATAGCATTTATTTTTTGATGATTCGGATCATCACTAACCGGCGGCGTAGCAATCTCTTTCATCATGTCATTTGCTACTCTATCGGTACACCTTGACCAAGCATCAACTACTTTATTGTATTTCTCTCCATAAGTAATTAAACCGTTTGAATATTGTTGTTCAAATTCTTTTATTTCAAGCTGAGTTTCATTGATATGAGTACTCTTAGATTCCGGTACTACCATATCGTCCATTCCAAAAGAAATACCTGAAGAACAAGCATATTTAAAACCTAGTTTCATTAGCTGATCGGCAAAAATTACTGTAGCTTTTTGACCGCAGTGGCGATAAACTAAATCTATAACTAATGATATATCTTTTTTAGTTAGTTGTTTATTAATAAACTTGAATTCTATATTAGAATTAGAAGGCAATAATTCACCGACCATTAACCTACCGTAAGTAGTATCAATGATAACAGGAACCATTTTACCTTCGGCATTTAGTTGATTTCTACGATATTTTATCTTTGTATGAATAGTTATAAATTTATTATATAAAGCATGTTCCATCTCAGCTAAATCTGAGAACATCATCCCTGTGCCTACTTCATTATCAAATGCAAGGGTTAGATAATATAAACCAAGTACTATATCTTTATCCGGTACAATAATGGGACGTCCGTTTGCAGGGCTTAAGATATTATTTGTAGACATCATAAATACCCTAGCTTCAAGCTGTGCTTCAATCGATAACGGAATATGTACCGCCATCTGATCACCGTCAAAGTCTGCATTAAACGCAGCACAAACAAGCGGATGAAGCTGAATCGCTTTACCTTCGATTAATAGTGGTTCAAATGCTTGAATACCTAATCTATGCAATGTCGGAGCTCTATTAAGTAAAACCGGATGCTCTCTTATGACTTCTTCAAGCACATCCCAAACTTCAGGCTTTTCAGCTTCCACCATTCTTTTTGCGGCTTTAATAGTCGTAGCAATACCGTACAACTCAAGCTTAGAATAAATAAACGGCTTAAATAGTTCCAATGCCATTTTTTTAGGTAAACCGCACTGATGGAGCTTAAGCTCAGGCCCGACCACGATAACCGAACGTCCTGAATAGTCAACCCTTTTACCAAGTAGGTTCTGACGGAAACGACCCTGCTTACCTTTAAGCATGTCACTTAATGACTTAAATGGACGCTTATTAGCATTTTTCGCTGCTCTACCGCGACGACCGTTATCAAATAATGCATCCACCGCTTCTTGTAACATTCTTTTTTCGTTTCTGACTATTATATCAGGAGCTTTTGACTCTATTAATTTCTTTAAACGATTATTTCTATTAATTACTCTTCTATAGAGTTCATTTAAATCTGAAGTAGCAAATCTTCCGCCGTCAAGCATAACAAGCGGTCTAATTTCAGGAGGAATAACCGGTAAAACATCCATAATCATCCATTCCGGCTTGTTTTCCGACTCTAAAAAATCCTCTACTAATTTTAAACGCTTTACTAATTTTTTCTTTTTGACTTCTGAAGAAGTAGTTTGTAATTCCTCGTATAATTCTTGCTTTAACTTTGAAAAATTAAGCTCTTTAAGCATTTGTTGTATTACTTCTGCACCTATAGAGGCAGTAAATGCATCTTCACCGTACTTATCTTTTGCTTTCTGTAATTCTTCCTCTGTTAAAAGTTCGCCTTTTTGTAAAATCGATAACCCTGGATCAACTACTACATAATTTTCAAAATAAAGAATCTTCTCTACATCTCGCATTGTCATATCAAGAAGCGTACTAATTCTTGAAGGTAGTGACTTTAAAAACCAAATATGAGCAATGGGAGCCGCAAGTTCAATATGCCCCATTCTTTCACGTCTTACTCTAGAAACCGTAACTTCAACACCGCATTTCTCACACGTAATTCCACGGTTTTTCATCCGCTTATATTTACCGCAGAGACATTCGTAATCTTTTACCGGACCAAAAATTCTTGCACAAAATAAACCATCTTTCTCAGGTTTAAAAGTTCGATAGTTAATTGTTTCAGGTTTTGTTACTTCACCGAAAGACCACGAACGTACTTGATCAGGACTTGCTATATTAATCCTTATTTGATCAAATTGTTGAGTATTACTTAATTGTCCATAAAAATTTACTACGTTCATAAATACTTGTCCTTAAAAATTACTCGTACTCTAAAATGTCACTCCGTGGCTTGACCACAGGATAACATTAATTTATTTTTCTGGATTGCCACACCCACTTCGTTCGCTCGCAATGACGATTTTCGAGTCATGCAACACAAGACCAATACTATGCAAAACAATATACTTTGAGTAAATAAATAGTAAGTATACGAAGGTCAATTTCAAAAAGAGCAAGGAGTCCGCAAGACGAGGAGCGGAGCGTATACTTAATACGTGAGCACCACAGAATTTGCTAGACGACGTAGCCAATTTTTGAAATTCACCGAGTATACATTTAACTCGAAGTTACTTCAAGCTTTACGTTAAGACATAAAGATCTAAATTCTTTTATCATAACATTAAATGATTCAGGAATGCCTGATTCAAAATTATTTTCACCACGTACTATAGAATCATAAGTTTTGATCCTACCGTTTACGTCATCCGACTTAACCGTTAACATTTCCTGTAACGTATAAGCCGCACCGTAAGCTTGTAATGCCCAGCATTCCATTTCTCCGAAACGCTGTCCACCGAAATGAGACTTACCTCCAAGCGGTTGCTGCGTTACTAAGCTATAAGGTCCTATAGAACGAGAGTGAATTTTATTATCGACTAAGTGATGCAGCTTCAGCAAATATTTCTGTCCAACGGTCACTAGACGGTCAAAATATTCACCGGTTCTACCGTCAATTAATTTTACTTGTCCTGAAGGATCTTGATCGGCAAGTTTTAACATATCTTTAACGTCCTGAACTTTTGCTCCGTCAAATACAGGAGTTGCAAAATGTACGCCTTTACTTACTTTATTACAGAAGGAGATAATCTCTTCTTCCGATCTTTCAAGTATATAATTAATATTCTCTCCGTATAGCTCAAGTAAGAATTTCTTAATTTGCTCAATACCTACATGTTTATTTTTATATTCCTTTACTAAGGTAGATATTTTTTTTGCTAAATTTATTGATGCCCACCCAAGATGCGTTTCTAAAATCTGTCCTATATTCATACGTGACGGAAGACCTAGAGGATTAAGAACGATATCTACCACAGTTCCATCTTCTAAAAATGGCATATCTTCTTCAGGTACGATACGTGAAATAACACCTTTATTTCCGTGCCTTCCTGCCATCTTATCCCCAGGCTGTAATTTATGCTTAGTTGCGACAAATACTTTTACTACTTTTAAAGCTCCCTGAGGTAAATCATCACCGCTTTGCAATTTCTCTACCTTAGTAACAAATCTTTTATCGAGGGCATCTTTTTTCTCATCATAATGAGTCTTTATCTGCTCTATTTCATTCATTACATTTGCATCTTCCACGGTAAGCTGCCAACACTGCCCTTTAGATAAACCTTTTAGCATTTCAGTAGTAATAGTTTGTCCTGCTTTTACTTGCTTAGGACCGTTAATAATCACCTGCCCTACTAAAAGCTTTTCAAGCCCACTAAACACAAAATGCTCAATAATTTCTAATTCATCGTCTCTGTCTTTTGCTAATTTTTCAATTTGTTGTTTTTCAATAGCAATAGCGCGCTGGTCTTTTTCTACACCCCTACGAGAAAATACCCTTACTTCTACTACAGTTCCGCTAACTCCAGAAGGTACATGCAGCGATGAATCTTTTACGTCAAAAGCTTTCTCCCCGAAAATAGCACGTAGTAGCTTCTCTTCAGGAGTAATAGGCGATTCACTTTTCGGTGTTACTTTTCCGACTAAAATATCACCGGCTTTTACTTCTGCACCTACATAAATTATTCCGACTTCATCAAGATGACGCAACGCTTCTTCACTTACATTCGGTATATCACGGGTAATTTCTTCAGGACCAAGGCGTGTATCTCTAGCTATTACTTCAAATTCTTCAATATGAATCGATGTAAATACATCATCTTTGACTATACGTTCAGATATTAAAATTGAATCTTCAAAATTATCACCGTTCCAAGATAAGAAAGCCACAAGCACGTTTCTACCCAAAGCAATCTCACCGTTATCCGTACTAGGACCGTCAGCTATAATATCGTTTTTCTTAACATAATGACCAACCTGCACTAAAGGCTTTTGATTTATACAAGTATTATGATTGGACTTTTGGAATTTTAATAAATTATAAATATCAACAGAAGGAGAACCGTCAATCTTTTGTTCTAGAGTTCTAATCACGATTCTATTTGAATCTACCTGCTCAACAATACCGTCATGTAATGCAAGCACCGACGCGCCAGAATCTTTAGCTACTACCCCTTCAACTCCGGTACCTACAAAAGGTGCATCCGTTTTAATTAAAGGAACAGCTTGTCTTTGCATGTTTGAACCCATCAAAGCACGGTTAGCATCATCGTTTTCTAAGAAAGGTATAAGAGAAGCCGCAACCGATACTACCTGCATAGGAGTCACATCAATAAAATCTACCTCATGTGGTTCTACCATTACAAAATTACCGCCTTCAACACGGCAATTAATAAACTCTCCTTGCAGCTTTCCATCTTTATCAACTTTAGAATTTGCTTGTCCGACTTTGTATTTACCTTCTTCAATAGCAGAAAGATATACCACTTCATCGGTTACACGCCCATCTTTAACTTTTCTATACGGACTCTCTATAAAACCGTGTTTATTTATCCTAGCGTAAGTAGCCATAGAGTTAATTAACCCGATATTCTGACCTTCAGGTGTTTCAATAGGACAAATACGCCCGTAATGAGTCGGATGCACGTCACGCACCTCAAAACCTGCTCGCTCTCGACTAAGACCTCCAGGACCGAGTGCCGACAGCCTTCTTTTATGAGTTATTTCCGATAATGGATTTGTTTGATCCATAAATTGGGATAATTGGGAGGTACTAAAAAATTCTTTTACGACTGAAACTAAAATCTTGGAATTTACTAAATCATGAGGCATTACGGTATCAATATCACCTGCCGACATCCTTTCAATTACAGATTTTTCCATTCGGACTAAACCTATTCTAAATTGATTTTCTATCAATTCACCTACCGATCTAACCCTTCTATTACCTAAATGATCAATATCGTCTATTATACCTTTACCGTCTTTAAGCTCTACTAAAACTCTTACGATATTTTTAATATCATCAATTGTTAAAACCGTAACTTCTTCAGAAATATTTAGCTCTAACCTAGAATTTATTTTTATTCGTCCGACTTCTGAAAGATCATATCTTTCCGCATCAAAAAATAAATTATAAAACAGGCTTTCAGCCGCTTCTATATTAGTAGGTTCACCGGGTCTTAAAACTCTCAAAATATCACATAATGCTGCCTCACGGTCCTGATTCTTATCAGCAAATAAGGTATTTCTTATATATGAACCGGATTGAGGGTTGATTACTAATACGTTAACATTTTTAATTTTAAGATCATTAATAACATTTAGCATATCGCTAGTTATCATTTCACCGATTTTTGCTAATACTTCATCGCTTGCAGGATCTCTTAAATCTTCGGATAGATATTTGCCGATTAAAGTTTCATGAGCTACCAAAATATTATTAAGACCTTCACCAAAATATTTTTGAGCTAAACTCGGGGTAATTTTTTGTCCTGCCTTCAGTAGAACATTTCCAGTATCTGCATCTACTAAATCACTTGTTAAACGATGAGCAGTAATATGCTGAGGTATAAATTTAACCACCCAACCTTTATTTTTAACAAGCTTATAAGTTACTGAATTATAATAAAATTTTATAATTTCTTCAGTACTCATACCTATCGCTCTAAGCAAAGTAGTAGCATAAAGCTTTCTTTTTCTATCAATCCTAAAATAAATAACATCTTTAGCGTCGAATTCTAAATCAAGCCAAGATCC
This sequence comes from Candidatus Rickettsia kedanie, assembly GCF_045865205.1. NCBI lineage: Bacteria > Pseudomonadati > Pseudomonadota > Alphaproteobacteria > Rickettsiales > Rickettsiaceae > Rickettsia > Candidatus Rickettsia kedanie. Next base: position 28,974 of record NZ_BAABMM010000043.1, read on the forward strand.
TCTATATGGAATAACACGAGCAGAATATAAAAGCTTGCCGGAAGAGTGGACTTTTCCTTCATCATGATAAAAGAATACGCCAGGTGAGCGATGCATTTGCGATACAACTACTCTTTCTGTACCATTAATGATAAAAGTACCGTTTTTAGTCATTAATGGGATATCACCCATATATACTTCTTGCTCTTTAATCCCTTTAATTTCTCTAGTACCGGTATCCTCATCTATATCCCAAATACTTAACCTTAAAGTCACTTTAAGAGGAGCAGCATAATTTAAACTTCTTTGACTACATTCTTCTACATCATATTTTGGAGTATCGAATTCATATTTTACAAATTCTAAATTAGCAATATTGGAAGAATCTGAAATAGGAAAAATTGAGTTTAATATAGATTGTAAACCTTTATTTTTTCTTTCAGAATATTTAATATTTAACTGTAAAAAGTGTTTTTCATATGAATTTTTTTGAATTTCAATCAAATTCGGTATATCTGCTACTAAATTTATGTGACCGAAATTTTTTCTTATTCTTCTATTATGTGACAAGGGTTGTGCTTCTATATTATCCCTTAATGAAACCATATAATCTCCTGACTGATAAAATTACTGCCCGTATTGAAGGTGATTAGGTCCTATGCATTTTTAATAGAACAATTATAATTATGGCTCTTTTTAGCTGTAAATCATAAGGTCTTTTTGAAATAGTAATAAACTCTCCTTTCAAAAATCTTATTAATTTTTGCTTTAAAATATTTCCTAATTATAATCATTAATCACAAGTGTTCAAAACCTAGGTTCTGTATATAAAATTTAAATTATTTATATTTTAAACGGTAAAATTTTTATTGTAATAGCTCCCTATTTCAATAAAATGCTTATAATTTGCAGTAAAATAAAATATACTGTTTTAAATTTTTTTATACAGCACTTAAATTAAAGAAACCTAGTAAGTTTCCTATTTAGATCTTGTGTAGGCTCTGCGAACATTTCCCACAAGATTCGATTTTGGTTATTTGTTTGTTACAAAAAATTATAAAATTTTTAAAATTAGGTACTATTCCTTCAACAATCTCATTAATTTTTATTAAAAATCAATTATAAATGTTCATAGAACCTAGAAAATTTCAATATATTTAAATTTCTAGACGTATGGTACACGTTAACAAAATTATTTTAATCAATAAGATTTTCAATGTAATAGCTTTAACCTATTTCAAAAAAATCACTTACATTAGTTTTAAAATAATTTTTAAACAAAAAAGCCTTATTCAAATTTAATTACTAAAATAAGGCTTTTTAGAGTTTAAGAAGTTAATTTAAAGCTATAAAATATTTTATCATGTAATGCAAAAAATATTAGGTCCTGTAAAAAATTAATCTATATTTAGTTATTTTTGATTGAAAACCACAAGATTTTTTTTGGAATAAAGATAACTGTGCCAACAAGAAGCTTATTAATTTTTACTTAAAAATATCTAAAAATACGAATCATTTAATTTTTCTTTACAGAACCTAGTGTAGAAATAATTATTTTAATTCAACTTTTGCTCCGGCAGCTTCTAACTTACCTTTGATTTCTTCAGCTTCTGCTTTTTTCACATTGCTTTTCATAGGCTTTGGAGCTTCATCAACTAATTTCTTAGCTTCAATTAAACCAAGACCCGTAATATCTTTTACGACTTTAATTACTTCAACTTTCTTATCACCTGCAGCCATTAAAACTATCTCAAACTCAGTTTTTTCAGCAGCTGCTTCAGCCGCAGGAGCTGCTGCACCGGCAGCTGCTACAGCTACAGGTGCTGCCGCAGATACGCCCCATTTTTCTTCTAGCATTTTCACAAGCTCAGCTGCTTGCATTAATGTTAATGATGATAATTGTTCTTCAATTTTAGCTAAATCTGCCATAATTTTTTCCTTTTTACTTTTTTTATGTTGAGAGATTACTGCATCTAGGTATTTCAAAGTTAATTAAATTCTTTTTTGCTGCAAATTATAAGATTTTTTTTAAATAAGGAACAATTTCCTATAAAAACCTTATTAATTTTCACTATAAAAGCTCTTTAATTATCAATTAAAATCCCTAGTGCAGTAACCCTTTAAGTTAATTTTTACTAGCATGTGCTTGTATTACTCTCGCCATACTCGAAGACAGGGCTTGCAAAACACCTACAACCTTAGTAGCCGGTGCTTGTAATAACCCAACAATTTTACCTCTAAGCTCATTAAGTGCAGGTAGCTTAGAAAGTTCTTTTATTGAATGTTCATCTAATACGTGATTATCGACTATTCCACCAATAATTTTAAGATTATCATTAGCCTTAGCAAAATTAACTACTAATTTTGCCATCTCAACCGGTTTTTTAGAATAAACAATAGCAGTAGGGCCTGTAAATAAATTAGCAATACTATCAAGCCCTGTTTGATTTGCAGCTATTTTTGCTAAAGTATTTTTCACTACTTTAAAACCTGCTTCTTTAGATTTAAGTGATTCTCTAAGTGAATTCAGTTGACTAACGGTTAACCCATGATAATGAGTAACAATTACGGAGAGCGATTCTTTATAAATATTTACAATATCCTCTACTGCTACCGGTTTTTCTGATCTTAACACCTTTTAATTCTCCTTTTATAACACAGTTTGATATATTTAAACTGATACAAATGCTTAAAATAACAAAATTTTTATTATTATTAATTACTACCGTTAAACGTCTATAAAAATTATGCTATACTAGTTAAATCTATTTGTACCGATGCTCCCATAGTAGAAGATAAATACATTGCTTTGAAATAACTTCCTTTTAATCCGGCAGGTTTCGCTTTAATTACTGCCTCAATAAACGCATTTAAATTTTTTAATAAATCTTGGTCTGAAAAAGATAATTTTCCAAGCCCTGCATGAATTATACCTGCTTTCTCTGCTCTATATTCTACCTGACCGCTTTTAGCATTTTTAATAGCATTTTTAATATCCAAAGTTACGGTACCAAGTTTAGGGTTAGGCATTAAACCTTTTGGTCCTAAAATTCTTGCCACTGAACCTATAGCTGCCATCATATCAGGAGTAGCTATACATACATCGAAATTAATGTTCCCTGATTTAATTTCATCAATAATATTTGTTGAACCTACTAAATCTGCCCCGGCACTTTTAGCTTCTTCTTCTCTTTCTTCTTTACAAATAACAGCAACTCTTATGGTTTTACCTGTACCGGCAGGTAAATTAACTACACCACGTACCATTTGATCGGAATGCCTAGGATCAATTCCAAGCTTCATAACTATTTCTAAGGTTGGATCAAATTTAACATATGATGCTGATTTTAATTGCTCAACTGCATTTGTTAAATTATATAAAGTGTCTGATTTTACTTTTTCTCTAGCTTCTCTGATTTTTTTACCGCCACTAATTTTTACGGCAACATCTTTCTTATTTAACATAATAATTAATTCCCTACCACTTCAAGTCCCATAGATTCAGCACTACCACAAATCATTTTTGTTGCTGCTTCAATATCTTGTGTATTTAAATCAGGCATTTTTAACTTTGCAATTTCACGACAATCATCCATGGTAACTTTACCTACTATGGCTTCTTTCTTAGTAGCACTAGCACCTTTAGTAATTTTAGCATATTTCTTTAAAAAATAAGAGGCAGGAGGAGTTTTTATTTTAAAAGAAAAACTCCTATCTTCATAAACAGTAATTAAAGTCGGCAAAGGTACTCCTTTTTCCGTATCTTTTGTACCATTATTAAATTCATCACAAAATGTTTTAATATTAACTTTTCTTTGCCCAAGAGCCGGTCCTATAGGAGGAGCAGGAGTAGCTCCTCCGGCCGGAATTATCAAGTTAATATAACCTTTTATTGCTTTTTGAGACATTTATAAATATCCTTATTTTTCTCTTAAATTAATAGTGTATAAATTTGTCATGCCTGCGAAAGCAGGAATCTAAAATAAAATATATCTTAAAAACAAGTGTTTTATAAGTTGTGCTGGATTCCTGCTTTCACAGGAATGACATCAGTGATCTTTATTAGACCAATAGCAACAACATACAACACAATATACTGATTAGTACAAAAATCTAATTACTTTTAATCATTTTTCTTTACTTGGTTAAAATTTAATTCTATTGGAGTGGCTTTACCAAATATTGATACTGAAACTTTTAACCTATTTTTTTCTTGATCTATTTCTTCTACCGTACCGGTGAAAGTTTCAAAAGGACCGTCTGTAACAGCCACTCTTTCACCAACTTCATATAATTTAGAATTCTTTGCTTCTTTAGCTTCTGCTTCCAGATTGTTAAAAATATTCTGTATTTCGCTTTCCGTAAGAGCTTTTGGTGTGGTTTTACTTCCTAAAAAGCCGGTTACCCCAGATATATTTTTTACTAAATGCCAAGATTTATCAGTCATATTCATCTTTATCAAGATATAACTCGGCATTAGTTTTTTTTCTACCTTGACATTTTTACCGCGTTTAACTTCAGAAACTCCAAAAACAGGTATTAATACATCTTCAAAAAAATCTGTCATTTTCTGTTTAGCGATTTTTCTCATCATTTCTTCTTTAATACGTTTCTCTGCTCCTGATGCCGTATGTACTACATACCACTGCTTTACATTTTTTTCAGAAGAAGGCAATATATTATCTATACTCTGTTCTGTCACAATTTATTCCTTATACTATTTGTTTGCCGATATTAAGCAAAAGCTGCATTATGTTATGTATACTATAATCAAGTACCAAACAAATTAGGCTAAAAATAAAAACTGCTGCTACTACTACTAATGTTGAAGCAACAAGCTCTTTTCTAGTTGGCCAAACTACCTTATAAGTTTCTTGTTTAACTTGTTCACAAAACTTATAAATTTTATATTCTTTAAACATATTTTTATTAGGTAATTTATTAGACTTCTTACAACATTCTACTTCTAGAGACAATGATCCAACACTGGAATTCTCACATACTAGCATGTACGCTGCGATTCTAGGTGAAGTATCTCTTGCAAATGTTTCTCTATAAGCAAATTTTGTAAAAATTCTATATTTTATAGCAAAAAAGCTCTAAACCTATAATGGCAGGAGCGACAGGCATCGAACCCGCAACCTCCGGTTTTGGAGACCGGCGCTCTACCAATTGAGCTACACTCCTATCATATTTTTAATAAAAAATCAATGAATTTATTAAAAATATTTGTTATTATTAAAAAACTACTATAATAATCAGTATTTCTAATTTATAAGCTGTCACAGTAAAACAACATTTACCTTTGCAAGATATGACATTAATTATATCTAATTAGACCCATCAATTATTTTTTAGCTTTAATAATATCAGCTACCTGACTCGGCACTTGATCATAATGAGAGAATATCATACTAAACTGAGCTCTACCTTGAGATAAAGACCTAAGCGTATTAACATAACCAAACATTTCTGCTAAAGGAACATTCGCAGTAACTACTTGAGCGTTTCCTCTTGGATCCATGTTTTGAATTTGTCCTCTACGACTATTTAAGTCACCTATAATATCACCTATATATTCATCAGGAGTGATAACTTCAACTTTCATAAGCGGCTCAAGTAATTTAGGATTACCTTTCGGCATCCCCTCTCTAAACGCTGCTTTTGCTGCAATTTCAAACGCAAGTACACTAGAATCTACATCATGAAACGCACCGTCAACTAAAGTCGCTTTAAAGTCAATCATAGGATAACCGGCAATAACACCGGTTTCTCTAATATTATTTAAACCTTTTTCAACACCCGGTATATATTCTTTAGGCACGGCACCACCAACGATTTTACTTTCAAAGACAAAAGTTGTATTTTTATATTCATCTTTTAGATCTTTTAGAGGCTCAAAAATAATTTTTACACGAGCAAATTGTCCTGCACCGCCGGATTGTTTCTTATGGGTATAATCGATTTCGCAAGCTTTTGTTATAGTTTCACGATATGCTACTTGAGGAGCTCCAATATTTGCTTCAACCTTAAACTCTCTTCTCATACGATCAATGATAATTTCTAAATGGAGTTCTCCCATTCCTTTTATCACTGTTTGTCCTGTTTCATGATCCGTTGAAACTCTAAATGATGGATCTTCAGCTGCTAAACGAGAAAGTGCGAGACCCATTTTTTCTTGATCGGCTGTTGATTTAGGTTCTACCGCAAGCTCAATAACCGGCTCCGGAAATTCCATTCTTTCTAAGATTACTTGCTTATCCACATCAGACAACGTATCACCGGTAGTAGTATCTTTAAGACCTGCTAAAGCTACTATATCACCTGCTGATGCTTCTTTTACGTCTTCACGATTATTAGCATGCATTAATAGCATTCTACCGATTTTTTCTCTTTTATTCTTTATGGTATTAATAACAGTGGTTCCTGAAGCAATTTTACCTGAATATATTCTAATAAAAGTTAATGAACCGACAAACGGGTCATTCATAATTTTAAATGCTAAAGCTGCAAAAGGCCCAGTTACCGAAATAGGAAAATCTTTTTCTTCACCGGTATTTACTTCTATACCTTTTACTATACCTATATCAATAGGCGAAGGTAGGAAATCTACTACAGCATCAAGTAAAGGCTGTACTCCTTTATTTTTAAAAGCACTACCGCATAAAACCGGATAAAATGCTGCTGAAATAGTACCTTTTCTGATTAGTCTTTTAATCTCTTCTGCTGTTACTTCTTCACCTGATAAATATTTTTCCATAATTGCGTCATCTAACTCAACAACCATATCAAGTAATTTAGCACGATATTCTTCAGCCTTGTCTTTCATATCTGCAGGTATATCTTCTTCACAATACTCAGCACCAAGTGATTCATCTTGCCAAATCACTGCTTTCATTTTAACAAGATCAATTATACCTTTAAAATCTCCTTCAATCCCTACAGGCAACTGAATAACAAGCGGTTTTGCTCCTAAACGATCTTTGATTATTTCAACGCATCTATAAAAATCTACGCCCATTCTGTCCATTTTATTGACAAAACACATCCTAGGAACATTATATTTATCTGCTTGCCTCCAAACCGTTTCAGACTGAGGTTCAACACCTGCCACACCGTCAAATACTGCAACCGCACCGTCAAGAACACGAAGCGAACGCTCTACTTCGATAGTAAAATCAACGTGTCCGGGAGTATCGATAATATTAATTATCTTATCTTGCCATCTACAAGTAGTAGCAGCTGAGGTAATGGTTATACCGCGTTCTTGCTCCTGCTCCATCCAGTCCATGGTAGCAGCGCCCTCATGAACTTCACCTATTTTATGTGATTTACCTGTATAATATAAAATACGCTCGGTAGTTGTGGTTTTACCGGCATCAATGTGAGCACATATTCCTATATTACGAATATGCTCAAGTTTATTTATTTTACTCATTATATACCCTACATTATTTCATTTTTTTAGGGCTAAAATGAGAGAAAGCTTTATTAGCTTCAGCCATTTTATGAGTATCTTCTTTCTTCTTAATGGCGATGCCTCTATTATTAGAAGCTTCAAACAGCTCTTCGGCCAGTTTATCAATCATCATTTTTTCAGAACGTTTTGACGCAGCATTAATAATCCAACGGCTAGCAAGAGCGTACCCTCTTCTTTCATCAACATGCGTCGGAACTTGATAATTAGCGCCTCCAACCCTAACCGAAGTTACCTCTAAATGTGGCTTCACGTTATGCATAGCATTATTAAAGGTTTGATACGGATCGACTCTATGCTTCTTTTCAATTTTATTAAAGGCTGAATAAACAATTTTCTCTGCAAGGGCTTTCTTCCCTTCTTTCATAACATTATTGATAAATCTTGACAGTAAAATACTGTTATATTTCATATCAGGTAAAATTACTCGCTTTTCAGCGGCGTGACGACGTGACATTTTATTTTTTCTCTCTAACTTAATAATTTATTTTTTTGTAACTGCAATTTGTTTACGAGGAGCACCATAACGTGAACGACCTTGCTTACGCCCTTTAACTCCAGCAATATCATATGCACCGAGTACGATATGATATTTCACCCCCGGAAGATCAGGAACCTGACCGCCTCTTACTAATACCCTATCATGCTCCTTTACACTATGCTTTTCACCGGGAATATATGCATTTACTGTTCTTGTATTACTTAAACGCACCGTTGCAATCTTACGAAGTGCAGAGTTAGGCTTTTTAGGGGTAACGGTTTTTACAACTAGGCAAACACCGCTTTTAAAAGGATTAGATTCTAAGGCAGGAGATTTGGTCTTACGAGTTTTTGACCTTCTCCCAAAACGTACTAATTGATTATATGTCGGCATTAAAAAATACTCCAAAAAACTTATATATACGATAATTAAAGGGTGTAAAATACTTCCACCCTTTATTTTAAATCATTTCTAAATACAAATTATAAGAATTTGTAAATTACACTAAATTTAAATTATAATGACTTTTGCTATAAAAGCAAGTATGTTTTAATTAACAATCATTTTTTTCTCAATTATTTTTGCTATAAAGCTGATTAACATCACTAAAATATAATAACAGCAAGCAGCAATAGACATTGGAAAAAAATAATTATATGTTTCAATTGATACAATTTGTGCTCTACGCATTAAATCCATTTCTCCAAGCATAGAAATAATGGCTGATTCTTTAATCAAATTTACAAGCTCATTTACTAATGACGGCAAGATATTTTTAACTGCTTGCGGCAGAATTATATCTTTCATTATTAAAAACTTTGGAATAGCAAGAGCTTCAGCCGCTTCAAATTGCCCTTTATCAACTGCATTAATACCCGCCCTGATTACTTCGGAAACATATGCTCCCGAATTAAGGGAAAAAGAAACAGCTCCCGCCATAAACACACTAAATTTAACGCCTATGATATAAGGTGAAGCAAAATAAATAATACTTAATTGAATTAATAAAGGAGTACCTCTGAAAATAGAAGTATAGAAATTTGCACAAAGCCTTAAAGCACGATTCTTATTTACCTTACAAATAGCGAGCAGCATCCCTATCACTAAACCGAATATAACGGCAATAATGCTATATTTTAAAGTTACTAGAGTCCCCTCTACAATAAAAAGGATTTTTGGATAAAATTTTATTAAATACTCAAACATAAATTATTATAGATTTATTCCCATACGCATCAGCCTTATCGTCATTGCGAGGAGCGAAGCAACATGGAAATCTAGGAAAAAACAAAAAATGCTATAAATTAGTATTTTTTAACTGGATTGCTTCGTCGAATTACTACGTAATTCTTCTTGGCAATGACGACTGGGAGTCTACGCAACAATACCTCCTCACAATAACGATTTGGTATCTACGCAACAACGACGCCAATTTTTGAAATTCACCGAGTATATACATTAATACACTCTTTTTGCTGGTGGAATTGCACTTATCTCATCGGTTAAAGTGGTTAGCGTTACAGGTTTATAATCAAGAACTACTTTACCTGCTTCATCGATAGAGCTAAGAGTATGTTTCATCCAATCTCCATCATTACGATCAGGATAATCTTCCCTAGCATGAGCTCCTCTGCTTTCTTTCCTTGCAGCTGCCGAATATACCGTAACCAAAGCTTGATCAAGTAGATTATCTAGCTCTAAGGCTTCTACTAAATCACTATTCCAAATTAAAGATTTATCGTTAATTTTTATATCTTTATAGCTGCTTCTTATCTCACTAATCATTCCTGCTCCTGCGTCTAGTACCTCTTGAGTTCTAAATACCGAAGCGTGGCTTTGCATAGTTCTTTGCATTTGAAGCCTTAAATCTGCAGTTAAAATATTACCGTTATTATAACGCATTTTATCAAATCTATTTATAATTTTTTCAAGGCTTTCTTCTTTTAACGGCTTATGGGGACTTGCTGGTTTGATAAGTTCAGCTGCTTTTAATGCAGAGCTTCTACCAAATACCACTAAATCAAGCAAAGAATTTGAACCAAGCCTGTTAGCACCGTGTACCGATACACAAGCTGCTTCACCGATTGCCATAAGTCCTTTTACTACGCTATTGTGATTTTTACCGTCTTTGATTATGACTTGACCGTGGTAATTAGTCGGTATCCCGCCCATATTATAATGAACTGTAGGAAGTACCGGTATCGGCTCTTTAGTGACATCAACACCAGCAAAAATTTTAGCCGTCTCAGAAATACCTGGCAAACGGCTATGTAAAATCTCAGGCGATAAATGATTTAAATGCAGGAATACATGATCTTTATGCTCGCCGACTCCTCGCCCTTCACGAATCTCGATAGTCATCGCTCTTGACACCACGTCTCTTGAAGCTAAATCCTTTGCAGCAGGAGCGTAACGCTCCATAAAACGCTCTCCGTTTGCATTAACGAGATATCCCCCTTCACCTCTAGCTCCCTCGGTAATAAGACAGCCCACCGAATATATGCCTGTCGGATGGAACTGTACAAACTCCATATCTTGCAGCGGCAAACCTGCTCTAATCGCCATACCGCCCCCGTCGCCCGTACAAGTATGAGCAGACGTTGCTGAAAAATAAGCACGCCCGTATCCTCCCGTTGCAAGCACTACATTATGAGCTTTAAAACAATGCAGTCTCCCATCATCTAAATTCCAAGCAACTACGCCTCTACATTTGCCGTCTTCCATCAATAGGTCAATAGCAAAATACTCAACAAAAAACTGCACTTTATGCTTTAGTGACTGCTGATATAACGTATGAAGTATGGCATGCCCTGTACGATCTGCCGCAGCACATGTACGCTGAGCCGCTTTTCCTTTACCGTACTCTGTTGTCATACCGCCAAAAGGACGCTGATAAATTTTTCCCTCTTTAGTTCTTGAAAAAGGTACTCCGTAATGCTCAAGCTCTAAAATCGCATCGGGAGCATTCTTGCACATATACTCGATGACATCCTGATCACCTAACCAGTCTGAACCTTTCACTGTATCATACATATGCCAACGCCAATCATCTTCGCCCATATTCCCAAGAGCTGCACTGATTCCGCCCTGAGCAGCCACAGTATGACTACGAGTCGGGAATAGCTTAGTTATACAGGCGGTGTTTAGCCCTTCTTTAGCCATACCAAATGCAGAACGAAGACCAGCTCCGCCTGCACCTACAACTACTACGTCAAATTTATGATGTATGATATTATACGCTTTGGTCATTAAATTAATTTTTTACTATATATTTCAGTTATATCCATATTTTTATGCAACACTCTAAGTATACTAATTTCATTTTCAATCAAGCAATAAAGTATTATATGGCTATTAAAAATTATTGATTTTATATTTTTAAAAATTTCCAGACGATTTATCCCTATATTTGGAAAATTACAAATTTCTATACATTTATTATGTATTTGAGTTAAATATTTTCTGGCTATCTCTTGCTCCCATACTTCTTCACTATAATACTTTATTTGCAGCAAATCATTTTCAGCAATTTTAGTTAATTTGTAAGACATTATCTTACTCATCATCCATCAAATCTAAAATTGATTGCTCACTAAATATATTATTCTCTGCTTGATATATTCCTACACCTACAGCTTGACACAGCAAGTCTAATTTAATACTTTGTGCTTTTGCAAATTTATCTAACAATCTTAAAGCTTCCGCTACTACCTCACTCGCATTACTATACATTCCTGAATTAACTTTTGCGATTACTAATTCTTCTAGATTATTGAGTTAAGTTTATATCCATAATAAATTACCTTATAATTCATCCCCTATAAAACATCGCTACTACAAAAGTAGTAATAGTCACAATGCAAAATAATTGCACTATTATAATCAATATATTATGTAATGTGTGACAACTTATATAATCCTCAATCACTACACGCATACCAAGCATTGCATGATACAGCGAAATAGCCACCGTAATTAACAATGCTACTACGTTAAAAGGCTTTTTAAGCTCCCACATAATAATATTTATGTCATTATTTTTGTTAGTTAGCGTAAAATATATTAACCATATAGAACATAAAGCTAATATAATCCCTGTTACTCTTTGCGATAACCAATGATGAGAACCACTTTTAGCAGAACCGCTATTTTTTGCTTTTACAATTTCTACTTTAAAATCATATACCATTAATTTTCTCTAAACATATTTTGTATTGGTGTCATTCCCGCGAAAGCGGTAATCCTAAAGAATAGTATTAAATATTGACAAAATAAACCTCACAAAACAAGTTTTTTTAGGTTTTACTGGATTCCCGCTTTCGCGGGAATGACACCAAAAACTTTTTAAAACCGTACAATCACATCTATATACTCCGAGTAAATGAAGCATCGGTAGACGAAGGTCAATTTCACAAAGAGCAAGGAGTTCACAAGGCGAGGAGCGGAACGTATACTTAATACGTGAGTACCACAGCTCTTTGAGAACGACGTAGCTAATTTTTGAAATTCACCAAGTATACTTTCATACCCATAGTAACATAGTTAATAATACAGATCCTACCACTACACACCAACCGGTGATATTCACTGTTTTTATAGAAAAGCCGTAACCGATATCCCAAAATAAATGACGAATACCATTACATAAATGATAAAACCAAGCGTAGCTTACTGCTACTAAGCATATTTTTATAATACAGCATTTAGCAAGTTGTAAATAATTATTATCATATTTACTAAGAATCAACCACCACGCCAAGATTGACACTGCAAAAAACAAAGCTACGCCGGTCATACGATGCAAAATCGACAAAGTAGAGCTTATTTGCGGCTTATATATAGTTAAATGCGGCGAAATCGGACGCTTATTATAAATTTCTTGTTTGGTTTTAGTCATAATATTAATAATAAAACTTATATAACGTCATTGCGAGAAAAAACTGCAAGTTTTGACGAAGCAATCTCAGGAGTTTGTTATTATTTCATGAGATTGCCACGCAGCCTATGGCTGCTTGCAATGACGATTAGGTATGGAATGACATCCTATACATTCATACACCACTAGGTCACTGACATCTATCTCTGTAACCAATACCCTTCTGCGGGCGATAAATCATCCGCTACTGCTCTTCTATCATCAAAGACGAAACATGCACCTTGCCATAAATTATTCTTATTTTGCGTATCTTCTAAATATTGCAATATACCACCTTTCAAATGATACACCTCATCATAACCTATGCTTTTAAGTAAGCTGGTGGATTTTTCACACCTAATACCACCTGTACAAACCATAGCAATTTTTTTACCTTTGAGCAATTCTTGATTCTTCTGAACCCAAGCAGGAAACTGCTTAAATGTTTTAGTATTAGGATTAATTGCCGATTTAAATGTACCGACCTCTACTTCATAATCATTACGGGTATCTATTACTATAACATTTTGTTTTGTGATAAATTCGTCCCAATCTTTCGGCTCTATATATTCGCCTTTAAACAAATCAACATTCAAATCTTCAACATTCATCGCTACGATCTCTTTCTTAAGCCTTACCTTCCACTTTTGAAAAGGATGAACATCACTATAATTTATTTTCACGTTAACATCTTTGGGACCTGTCAGCTTTATTAGTTCTTCAAGTACAAGATTTACATTTTCGTATGAACCTGAAAAAGAACCGTTAAAGCCTTCATTAGCTAATAAAATAGTACCTCTAACATATTTTCTTTTACCGATAAGCAAAAGCTTTGGTATCAAATTCGCCGGTTCTTCTATATTAACAAAACTATACGCACTTAAAATTGCTATTTTTTCATTCATAAATTATTTAGGTATTATTATTGTTAACGTCATTGCGCAGAAAAACTATAAGTTTTGATGAAGCAATCCAGTAAAAAATTCTGTAAATCAGAATTTTTTACTGGATTGCCGCGTCGCCTACGGCTCCTCGCAATGACTACAGGACTCTACACCACCGATAACGGCACGAACACACTTGTATCACCCCTTTCAATCAAGAGCAAAATATTTTGCTTATTTGATTTTTTAGCATTTTCATATAATTCTTCTAGCTTACTTATATCGCCTATGCTTTCCTGATTAATATTGGTTATCAGATCGCCAATTTTGAAGCTACTTTCTTCTTCATCAATATTGGTTATAACTATTCCCGTTTTATCTTGAGGAATAGTATATTTTTTTCTTAGTTCTTCAGTCATATTACTAAAAGTAATATTATTTTTAGTAATAGATAAACTATTTTCTTCTTTGTTTGTTATTTCTTCTTTATTGGTCTCTTCTGTAGAATCCTTGGTAACTTCTTCATTATCTGAAGTAATCTTAATAGGCAATTCAAGCTCTTTTTTATCACGCAGTATTTTTAATTTTACTTCTTGATTAATAAGAGTATCTGCAATAATTACACGTAATTTTTTAGTGTTTTTAACCGGTATATCTCCAAACTCTATTATGATATCACCCGTTTTAATACCTGCTTTATCACCTGGACCGTCTTCTTGTACTTTAACTACTAACACACCGTTAGTGTCTTTCAGTCCTAGCCCTTCAGAAATTTCCTCAGTTAAATCTTGTATTGTTACTCCAAGGCGTCCTCTACTTACTTTTCCATCTTTCTTAAGACGTTCGATTATAGGCTTTGCAGTATTTGAGGGGATAGCAAAACCTATACCTATATTAGTACCGAGTGGTGAAAAAATTGCCGTATTTACGCCGATTACTTTCTGATCCAAATTAAACATAGGACCGCCGGAATTACCGTTATTAATTGCAGCATCCGTTTGAATAAAATTATCGACTATATTTTCTGTATCTATATCAATATCCCGCCCTTTAGAGGATATAATACCGCTTGTCACCGTACCACCTAGATTACCGAACGGATTACCGATTGCAATAACCCAATCTCCTACTCTTGCATCATTTGAATCTCCAAACTCAACAAAAGGTAAAGGCTCCTCACTATCTATTTTTAAGAGAGCTAAATCGGTTTTAGTATCGCTACCTATTAGCTTAGCAGGTAATTCAGCATTATCTGCAAGCTTTATATTAATTTTATCAACATTTGCAATTACATGATAGTTAGTGACTATTAAACCGTTAGGCTCAATAATAAATCCTGAACCAAGCGGAACGCTTTTTGGAGTTTGATCGATTTCTTCCAAACTCAATGGAATATTTAACTTTTCTAAAAAATCATTAATAAAGTCTAAAGGATTTTTTGCTTGCAGCGGATCTTTCTCAGCATTTTCCGACTTACTATTAACATATTCTATTGTTGAAATATTAACAACTGCGGGAATTAACGGCTCAACTATATCAGCAAAACTATAACGAGCAGCTTCACTTACTTTTAAAGGTACGGAATTGATTGCCGTAAATGCATTCTCTTCTTGATCTGCTAATTTTAAAGACTTATTATTTTCTTTTGCTAGAATAACGTTACTTGATATTAAAATTATTATAACAAGCACTATTTTCAGAGTCATCATACTACTTAGTTAAATTAAGGTATTTTAAAACTTCAGCATCCGGTGAAATCACAAAATTAGTATCTTCTTGCTTTAAAGAATTTTTATATACTAACAGTGATTTATAAAATTTGTAAAATTCCGGATCGACAGAATAAGCGGAATTATATATTTTTGCTGCTTTTTCATCGCCGTCACCTTTAATAATTTGTGCATCTCTATAAGCTTTGGCGAGTATTATTTTACTTTCTTTATCTGCTTTTGAACGAATACATACGCTCTCTTCTTGTCCTTCGGCTCTAATTTGGGTCGCTTCTTTTTCACGTGCCGTTTGCATACGACGATAAATAGCTGCACTGTTTTCTTTCGGTAAGTCTGCTCTTAAAATTCTAACATCTACAACGTCAATTCCAAAGCTTTTAGCTTCTCCGTCTACTTGATTTAAGATATTTAGCATTACGTTACTACGTTCCTGACTTAAAAGATTACTTAACGAAATTTTACCTATCACTTTACGCATTGACGATTCAAGATTACGAGTCAACCTGATTTTCACACCTTGATAATCATGTACCGTTTTATAAAACATTACGGGATTATTAATTTGGAATTTGGCATAAGCATCAACAATAACTCGTTTACCGTCGGCAGCCGTTAATTCTTTTGCCTCAACCTCAACATCTAAAAGACGCTTATCGAAAAATTCAATATTTTGAATAAATGGGATTTTAATATTTAATCCTGGATTTTCTATAGTTCTCACTGCCTCACCAAACTGGAATACCACAGCAGACTGGCGTTGATCAACTGAAAATAAGGAGCTAAAAATCAGTATCATCCCAAAAACAATTGTAAAAATTATATAATAAATCTTTTGTTGCATTTAATATTCCTTGTTGTGTTTTTATTAGCTCCGTCATTGCGAGGAGAGGTAATGCATCGACGTGGTAATCTCAGGAGTTTGTTATTATTGCATGAGATTGCTACGCAGCCTACGGCTGCTCGCAATGACGTGATAACCGCCTTTATTTTATAACCATGTGCGGTAGTAGTGCATTATTAATAATAGTTTTATTTGCACCGCCTAATATCTCTTCGACTACTTCTAAATATAACCTATCTCTAGTTACTTGCCTACCTATAGTATATTGTTTATAAATAGCATTAAATCTTTGGCTATCACCTTCTGCTTTTGATATAACTTCTTCTCTATAACCTTCTGCTTCTTGTATAATCTTTGCGGCCGCTCCTCTAGCTTCCGGCAAAATCTTATTATTATAGGCTTGAGCTTGATTTATTTCTTTTTCTTTATCTGCTTTTGAAGTTTGCACGTCTCTATAAGCGTCTATTACTTCGGCAGGCGGCTCGGCTTTTAATAATTGTACTTTCTCAATCATAACACCGGCATTATAACTATCCAGTATCTTTTGTGCTAATTTTTCTATTTTGTAAGTAATTTCTTGCTTTTGATCAGATAATACCCAAGAAATAGGAGTATTGCCTATTATTTCTCTAACAGCACTTTCTACTGTTGCTTTTACTGTTTCTTCAGGTCTTTGTACGTTAAAAATAAAATCTTCAAGGTTATTAATATGCCACATTACATCACAATTTAAAGCAACAATATTTTCATCACCGGTAAGCATTATACTTTCACTGGCAATATTTTTAATATTATCGCCACCGCTACGCGAGCTATTTGTACGATAACCAATCTCAATTCGGCGTGATTGTTTAACTTTCTCAACTATTATCTTTTCAAAAGGGGCAGGTAAATGATAATTAAGCCCGGGGTAGCCCTTACGTACAAAACGCCCAAATCTTATTACCGCTGCTTCTTCACCTTCTTTTATTTCATAAATACCCGAAGCAAGCCATAAAGCAATCACTGCGACAACAGCTAAAATTATTGTTTTAGCATTGAAATTAAACTGGAACTGAAATTTATCAAAATTAAATTGATTTTTACGCGGTCTTGTGAATATGTTATCGTCTTTATTAGAATCAAAATCTTTCCATGGGGATTTTTTTAAAATCGAACTATATTTTTTACTAAGCATTTGCTTTTTTATATTATTTTAAGGATTAAGTGATTATATATATTATAGCATATAACGTCAAGTTACGAACTTAAACAGCCTTAAAAAGGAAATTTAATTATGGCAGATTTACACCAAAAGCAAATTATTGATAAACTTCAGCATATTACCTTTAAAGACGGTACTTTTTTAAATAAAGTTATATCAGATATTATAATGAAGGGTAATAATATAGGTTTTTCCATAGATATATCAGGTAAAAACAAGTTAGAAGCCGAAGAAATCAGACTTAAGGCAATCAATAAACTTAGCGAGATTTCGGAAGTAAATAAAATAACAATTGTTTTTACCGAAAGTAAACCGATAGAGCAAAAAACTCAAAAACCAAAGCATATTGTAGAAAATGTAAAAAAAATTATCTTAGTAGCATCAGGTAAAGGCGGAGTCGGAAAATCTACAATATCGGCTCTTATTGCGCAGCAATTGAGTCTAGAAAAATACCGAGTAGGAATAGTGGATGCCGATATTTACGGTCCGTCAATTCCACATATAGTCGGCATTAACGAAGTACCGAAAACAACAGATGGACGCATAATACCGATAACAGTAAAAAACATCCAAGTTGTTTCTATAGGCTTTTTTGTTAAAGACCATTCGGCAATTATTTGGCGTGGTCCTATGGCTAGTAAGACCATTTATCAATTATTATCAGTAACAAAATGGGATAATTTAGATTATCTCATTATCGATATGCCGCCGGGAACAGGCGATATTCATTTAAGCCTTTTAGAGAATTATCATTTAGATGGCGTAATAATCATAACAACACCGCAAAAAATATCAGAGATAGATGTAATACGTTCTATAGATTTATATCAAAAACTTAACTTACCTATTTTGGGAATAATTGAGAATATGAGTTATATGTTTGAAAATAATAGCGGCGGGCATTTATCGCAAAAATATAATATTCCCCTAATCGCTCAAATCCCGATTATGCCGCAAATAGCCGATGCTTGCGATACATCACTACCTCTAACAAATTTATTAACATTACCTTTAAAAGAATATTTATTATGAAAATATGGGTTATTGCAGATGATAGAACAGGCAACACAAATCAGGCTATTGCACTTGCCAAAAAATTAACAGAAGAATATACAACAATTAGGCTTGAATATAATTGCTTAGCTAAACTACCGAATTTTTTACTAAAATATTATCCTCTTCATATAAAAAGTGAATTGTTACAGGATATTTTGGCTAAGTCCCAGCCTGACATAATAATTACTGCCGGAAGAAGAACAGCAGTTTTAGCATTTTATTTAAAAAAGAAATTAGACCTCTTGCATAACGTAGCTAATAAGGAGGAATTTGTAGGATACACGGAACGCAGCACCGCAGCGTACATTTTAGTACGTGAGGATGCGAGCACCGGATCGACGCACAAATTACCCTTAGAAGCAAGTGATGCAAGAGGTCTAATTAAAGATATCAAGCTAATACAAATAATGCAGCCTAATCTTCCCTATAATACATTTGATGCCGTTATTCTGCCTTATCATGATTCAAGTAATAGCCAAAATGTCGTCCCATGGCTTGACCACAGGATCCAAAAAAAAATTAAAGAAGACTGGATTCCGCGATCAAGTCGTGGAATGACAATCCCCATCAACGGAGCTATCAATAACGTAACCGAAAAGTTCGCTGCGGCAAACTTGGAACTCCAAAAACATTATCCCAATCTTAAACAATTTATTGCCGTGATAATCGGTGGGAATAATCAAAAATTCAATTTCAACGAAGATGAAGCAAATTTATTTGCTTCATTATTAAATAAAATATACACTAATCAACAAATACCGTTTTTCATTAGTTTCAGCAGACGTACACCACAAGCCGTAAAATCAATTATTAAAAATAATATGCCGGCTTCTACAATTATTTATGACCCGAATGAAGAAGCGGACTATAATCCTTATATAGCTATGCTGGCTAATGCAAAATATATAATCTCTACAGTCGACTCGATTTCAATGTGCAGTGAAGCAGCATCAAGCGGCAAACCTCTTTATATATTCTGCCCACCAAACTTTAATTCCTCAAAACATAAGATTTTTGTAAAGCAATTAGTAGAACAAAAAATAGCAAGAATTTTTGATGAGTCAGTTATTTCTCTAGAAGAATATAACTATAAACCTTTAAATGAAGCAGAAAGAGTAGCTGAAATTATTAAATCTTTAACCAAAAGCTGGTAATTATATGGATAAAGATATACAATCATATATATTCATGAAGAAGCTACAATCTTTGCCGTTTGTCGACGCAATATGGATTTTCGGCTCTCATACTAGAGGAGATAACTAGGAGCGTTCCGATATTGATATTGCAATTATCTGCTCTAATATTACAGATCAAAAATGGCTAAAAGTTATGGATATTATAGAGAATGCAGACACGCTTTTAAAAATAGATTGTGTAAGGTTTGAAAGTACTAAAATAAGTCCTGAACTTTATGACAATATATTAAAAGAGAAAAAAATTATATATGTCAAAAATAAACCTTAAACTTGAAAAGTTTCGTAAAGCTTTTATGACGCTTGAAGATATCTATTTAAAACCGGTGATAGGAGATAGAGCTTATATTGACACAACAATTCAAAGATTTGAATTTACTTTTGAACTTGCTTGGAAGTTTTTAAAAGAATATTTTTCTCAAAAAAGCACAATTCTTCACTATCCTAAAGCAGTTATTAAAGAAGCTTACTCAGCTGGAATTATAAATGATGAAGATTTATGGATTTATATGCTTACTGATCGCAATATGACATCTCATACTTACTATACAAAGCTTGCCCAATATATAGCCGAATCAGAAATTATGTTCCTGAATTTAAGAAATTACTAAATATACCTAAAGTAAATAAAAAGTTGGTAGACGAAAATCAACTTCAAAAAGAGCAAGGAGTTCACTAGGCGAGGAACGCAGCGTATACTTAATAGTGAGTACCACAGCTCTTGTAGAACGACGACGCCAATTTTTTAAGTTCATCGAGTATACAAAGACTTTATGATACCTTGCAGTGTTTGAACTTCAGGGGAAGAGAGGCTATTGATACGTGTAAATATATTAGTGATATTTTGCTGCATGGCAGGCTTTTTGTCAGGAGCTTTGAAGAATCTGGCTTTATCGAGTTTGCCGAATAAATTTATTAAAAAATGCTCCATTTCTTCTTTAGTAGCTAATTTTTGAATATTATGTATCTCCTCTCTAGGCTTAGAATTACGGAACAATTCATAGCAGATAATAATAACTGCTTGAGCGATATTTAACGAGCTAAATTCGGTTGTGTTAATAGTGATAATCTTATTGGCGAGTGCGACTTCTTCATTGCTAAGACCATTATTTTCCCGCCCAAACATTATCCCAACTTTTTCAGAATTTGGATAATCTAAAGGCAAATTTTGTGAAAATACGTAATCTTTATTCATAGCCCTTTTAATACAAGTAGTAGCGTATAAATATTCAAGGTCTTGAACGCTATCCTCTAGGTTATCATAAATTTTTGCATTATCTATAATATTAACCGCTCCGACTGCATTACTACGTGCTTGCTCATTTGGCCAGCCATCTCTTGGAGCTACGATTCTAAGCTCACTTAAGCCAAAATTCTTCATTGCTCTTGCAGTAGCACCGATATTCTCACCCATTTGCGGGACAACTAATATTATAACCGGATTCATTTAAACTCTCATAACATGACAAGTATAAGCGATTGCTATAGCGTCAGCTTCATCGGAATTAGTAATTAAGGAAGTGCCGGGCAGCAAAAGCTTTATCATATGCAAAATTTGGTCTTTCTCTGCATGCCCATAACCGGTCACAGTTTTTTTTACCGTATTTGGTTTAAATTCCCGCATGTCCAAATTATACCTACCGAACAGCGACATTATCGCACCTCTAGCATAGCCGAGCTTTAACGAAGTCATGCTATTAGTATTAACAAATGTTTCTTCAATCGCTGCCATATTTGGTTGATATTCTAATATTACTTTTTCTAATGTACTGTTAATAAAGGCAAGTCTATTATGAATTTCATCTTTACTATTTGTTTTCATAAGACCGCTAGCTAAATATTTCAGTTTTGTCGACTGCCTTGCAACCACCGCCCATCCAAGACTCCCAAGTGCCGGATCAATCCCAAGTACTATCATGATTACATATACCGTGTCACCCCGTGGGGGGGGGGCCCGGGGGCAAAAAAAAAAATAAAAAAAAAAATACCCCCCGGGGCACCCACCCGGGG
>NZ_BAABMM010000044.1:0-5923 GCF_045865205.1 Candidatus Rickettsia kedanie
GTGACCAAAATACACTCTATTTTGTGATTTGAAAGATCCTAGTTTCTTTAGTTTTAGTTGTTTATGAATAAACTGTAGTGATACCCCTAAAAACTTAGCAGCATCAGCAGCAGTCATCCGAATATCTAAATAATTCATGATATATACCTCATACTAATTGTAATATTATATAATAAAAATACCATAATATATATATATATAAATAATGTATCGTTATAATTAATACACCATATATATACTATATCTATAGTATATATTTCTTGACACACTAAAATATATTTAATAAAGTAGAAATATGAGGTAGAGGATTTAGCTGATAATAAAGTAGAAACTACCTTATAAAAAGAAAAACCAGTAAACACTAAAACTTTGGTCGGTTCGTGTTTACTGGTAAATGCAATAACCCATAAATTAATATGAGGTCATATGTGAATATATCACACTATCCTTGTGATGGCAATAGAGCTAAACTAGTTGCTAGCTATTGTAATACTTTCAATGCTTACAAGTTACCCGAACCTCATATTTCAAGAATATTATATGATAATCAATCTTCATCAGAATTCTATCATGTTAAAACAATTACAGTATTAATCAATTTTGTAAAATTCAGCAGTTATGACGACGCATAGCTAAAGCTAGGAAAGCAATTACTGTTACTAAAAAAATCTCCAAACAAGTACAAATGCTATAGAGCTGCTTTATCTTGCTTTAAATCAGCAATAAAAACTCATCCTGATAATTACGCAGCATATTACTTTAACGGACTTACATTGTGCTTACTTGGAAGGTATGCAGAAGCCATCAAAATGTTTTTCTCTAGTCTTCGTAAAAATACAGAAACAAGTACAGCATTAATGCATACATTATCTGAGATGTTAAGCATTACAGATAGTGATGTTAATGGTATTGGTAATAGGGATGCCTCAATGCAGCATGGTTCTTCGCCCATTGAAGCATATTCAGTATTCAGTAAAAGTCTAGATAAGTTAGAGAGATCAATCATTAACAAACTTCAAAGTTATATGGCAAGACTTTTCCGGACAGTTTGTTGTAATTCCTCGTATTTCACCGGTGATAGGTAGTCATTAGTTGAATGCATCCTTATGCGGTTATAATATACTTCTATATATTCGCATGCTTTGCTTCCTCTCTAGTTTTAAATGTATATTGATAAATTAGTTCTGTTTTTATAGTATGAAAAAAACTTTCAGCAACAGCATTATCCCAGCAATTTCCTTTACGGCTCATACTATGTATAATACCATGTTGTTTCATCAGTTTTAAATGGCTATCAGAACAATATTGGCTACCTCTATCAGTGTGCCAAATAAGTCCTTTAGGTGGTTTTACGTGGTTCTGTCGCATCTGTCATAAAATGAAATTTTGCCTTGAAACCCGCATAGCGTCGTTACCATTTTCTGTAATTTTTGATAGATGCGACAGAACCATAAAACATTGACTACAGAAATCTTTTTGGTAGTTTTATTATAACACAATTCATAGATGCAACAAAACCTGCATAAAATACATCAGTGTAATAAATTTTGTAAATTATCTTGTAAAAAAATGGACAAATTGATTAATCACCATTACAGTTGAGTAGATAGTTTAAAAAAATTATATTATGACAGCATGTACTAGAGCCGATAAGGCAACAATTGCTTCCTTGACAAAACAACAAAAAGAGGCAGTAGGGTTACTTTCAATAGGCACATTTTTAGAGTATTTCGACCTTATGCTTTATGTGCATATGGCTGTACTACTTAATGAGCTATTTTTCCCAAAAACTGATTCTTTTGGGACTTCATTGCAGGGAGCTTTTGCATTTTGTTCTGTTTTTGTATTAAGACCAGTTGGAGCATTTATTTTTGGCTATATAGGTGATCACATTGGTCGTAAAACTATTGTAGTGTTTACAACATTCGTCATGTCTATTTCTTGCGTTATTATGGCTACAGTGCCAACCTATGCCCAAATAGGAATTGCTGCTTCAGTAATTGTTACTATCTGTCGTATGCTACAAGGCATATCCTCTATGGGTGAAATAATAGGAGCAGAAATCTATTTAACTGAGATGGTTAAACCTCCAGCCCAATATCCTGTAGTTATGCTAATTGCAATTTTCTCTATCTTAGGCGGAACAGCAGCTCTAGCTATTGCATTTGTTACCACATATTATAACTTAAATTGGCGTATAGCATTTTGGATCGGAGCGGGTATTGCATTGGTTGGCAGTATAGCCAGAACTGCATTAAAAGAAAGCAAAGACTTTGCAGATGCCAAACGGCAGTTAGAAGATATTATGCAGAAATTGCAAGTCAATATTAATACATTACAAAACGATCCGATTCTACATGCACCAGTTAAAAAACATGCTATTATTGGATTATTCCTAATCCAGTGTGGTTGGCCAATGTGTTTCTATTTGGCTTATATTTACTCTGGTAATATACTGAAAAATCAGTTTGGCTATAAACCAGAAGAGATAATCCATCATAATTTTTATGTATCAATAATCAATTTATTAGGTTACATATTTTTAATGTATTTAAGTTGTAGAATACATCCACTGAAAATACTGAAAGCTAAAGTATTGATCTTTTTTCCAGTTGCCCTATTCTATCCCTATATATGGAATTATATAAATAGCCCAGTAGATGTATTTTTGCTACAATCATTTATTATCTTATTTGTTTTAAGTACAAACCCAGCTACTCCGATTTTTTACAAACATATTTCTATTTTTAAACGAGTTACTTATGGTGGTTGGATATATGCTGTATCTCGCGCTATTATGCATATTACTACTTCATTTGGTATTATTTATGCTGAACAATATTTAGGACAATGGGGGGTATCAATAATAATAATACCTACGATAATCGGATATGGACTGGGGGTATTTTACTTTGTAAAATTAGAGAAGGAAGCTGGAACCTATCATAATATTGCTCATAATCCTTCTGCTCTTGCGTAATATTACTTTGTATTTCAAGCAATATTTGTACAATATTATCTAATTTAAAATAGATGCTTAGACTTAGAAAGCGACTAATAGTTTCTTGTACAGTTTTTTGAATTTTTTCAGGTGATTTCGCATTAATTGTTTGCATATTATGTAGTCGATCAAAAAGCTTGATTAACAGCATATCAAGTTTTTGCTCTTCATATAACATTTCTATCATTTCTGCTGAACTAATCTTGCCGTATTCTTTCACTCTTGTTAAATCTTGTACTTGATTTGCTACTTGCTCCCCAAATGCTTCGGTTATTTTCTCTTTGCTAAGTGCTGTATCCTCTATCGTATCATGTAGTATGCTAGTTACTATCATATCAGTTCTAAACGAGTCTTGCATATTTGTGACCGTATATTCTGCAACCATATACGCTACTTCTAATGGGTGAGAGTAATATGGCTCTCCTGACTGACGCATTTGTAAACCATGATATTTACGGGCATAGTAAATAGCTTTTTTGACTTCTTCTATACTTACCGGCTTTTCTACTTCGGTGTTTAAATACTCAATTTTGTTAATTAGCCTTTTAGCATAAATGCAAACTTTAAACTTTTCTTGCCAACAACTTAAATCTTCCATAAAAGCTACATATTTAAATTAATTACTGATATTACGCAGTAACCAGTTTTTGGCTTAAACGTGCCAACTGTTACAAAGATTATATGATGTTTGGATGGTATTGTCACGTTAAAATGAACTGCGCCCCTGGTTCTGTCGCATCTATGAATTGTGTTATAGTTAAAACCGTTAAAATTGAGGTTTTGGACATTATGATGCCATTAATATTGTAAAGTTCTCAAAAGTAGGGTAAAATGTTAGGAAAGGGTCAAAGTGGTCATAAAGAATTGCAATCAATCATTTTTTCTAAATTATCATAAAGAGTAGTTCTTTTGACATTGAATGTTCGGCATATTGCTGCTTTGCTTGTGCCGGATTTCAGTGCTTCACTAATTGCTTGCATTTTTTCAGGTGAAATAGCTCGTGGTCTTCCTCCTGTTTTACCTCTTTGTTTAGCAGATTTCAAACCTGCCATAATTCTTTCTTTAGTAAGTGCTCGTTCATATTGAGCAAGAGCTCCAAACACACTGAATAAGAATTCACCATGAGGCGTTGTGGTATCCATTTGTTCGGTTATGGATTTAAAGCCAATATTTTTCTTCTTAAAGCCATCAATCAAAGTAATTAACTGTGACAATGATCGTCCTAACCTATCTAACTTCCATACAATAAGGCAATCACCATCTTTGAGATAATCAAGAGCTTCTTGTAATCCTTGTCTATTATCTTTTGCTCCGCTTATCTTGTCTTGAAAAATATGTCTTGGATCAACGCCTTCTTTAATAAGTGCATCATATTGAAGATCGAACACTTGGCGATCATTTTCGCTAGAAACTCTCATATATCCGACTAACATGTATGAAAAACCATTTTTTGTTGATTGTCGTACAGTGTTGCAATACGACAGTGTTTACCGTATATAAATAACCTATTTTTTGGGATTTGTAAATAGATGATAGAGACTATGTCGTAAAACAAATGTTTTCCGTACTAATATATTTCATGCTATCTAACCAATTAACCATTCCTTCAGTTTTGAATAACGCAACGAAGTTTTATTATCCTTAACAGCTATAGCTAGTGCTTTCTTTTGCCCAATTATTATAACTAGATTCTTACCGCGAGTAATAGCTGTGTAAATTAAATTACGTTACGTTTAAGCATCATGTAACTCTGCATAGTTAGTGGAATGATTATTGCTGGATATTCTGAACCTTGAGATTTGTGTATTGTAGTAGCATAGGCTAAAGTAATTTGATCAAGATCACTATAATCATAAACAACATCACGGTTATAAAAGTTTATTGTAATTTCTTGGTCCTGCTCATTAATATTATTAATAACTCCTATATCACCATTATAGACTTCCTTATCATAATTATTTTCTGTTTGCATAACTTTATCGCCAATAGCAAAAGTTTGACCAAATTTTGTTATGCCACTGCTATAGTTTGGATTTAGTATTTTCTGTAACTCAATATTTAATGATCTAGCTCCTACGCCGCCTCTTTGCATAGGACATAATAATTGAATATCATTTATGGGGTTAAGATTAAATTTATTTGGTATACGCTCCCTTATCATCATAATAATTTTATTAATGATATCTTCTCCATGTTCTGCTTCTATAAAATAAAAATCTGATTCTTTGTTTGTCTGTGTAAGATCAGGTAAGATACCATGATTCACTCGATGAGCATTAATAATAATATTGCTTGTTGCTGCTTGTCTAAATATTTCAGTTAACTTGACCGTCGGTATCACTCTAGAATTTATAATATCTTTTAATACTTGCCCAGCACCTACAGCAGGCAGTGGATCTACATCGCCAACTATTAGTAATGCTGAAGTGTGTGGAATGGCTTTTAATAATGCATACAATAGTGATATATCAACCATTGAAGCTTCATCTATTACCAGATAATCGCACAGTAATGGTGAATCCTCATTACGTTTAAACCCTCCGTAAACAGGGTCGATCTCAAGCAATCTATGTATAGTGGTAACCTCGAGTCCTGTGCTTTCACTTAAGCGTTTAGCTGCTCTACCAGTGGGTGCACATAGTTTAATATTTAAATTCTGCGTAGATAATGTTTTAAGTAATGAGTTAACCAAGGTAGTTTTTCCTGTCCCTGGTCCACCCGTAATAACCATCAACTTATGCTGAAGTGCTTTTTCTATAGCTGTTTTTTGACTTGTTGCAAGCGTAATACCTAACTCGGCACTGTTGCAAATAGGGAATATAGTATATAAGGAATAGAGTAATAAATTGTTATAGATAAGCTTTATGAATATTTTAAGAGACGTCATTTTAAATACGACATAATAATATGGGCGGTAAGGTG
>NZ_BAABMM010000045.1:0-7424 GCF_045865205.1 Candidatus Rickettsia kedanie
TCTTTACTTCTTCTTTACTTCTTCTTTACTTCTTCTTTACTTCTTCTTTACTTCTTCTTTACTTCTTCTTTACTTCTTCTTTACTTCTTCTTTACTTCTTCTTTACTTCTTCTTTACTTCTTCTTTAGCATAGATTGGTGCAAGGTTGCACGCAACAATTTCTTTAGTGTCGAAGAAGATAGTATGATGAATGATTAAGAATAGACTGGTAGAGGGGTGCAGTCCTAAAAACCCGTACGGGTTTTAATTCTCTGAAGAAAACTATTGGTCTTGCTGCCGTAGGCTCTCATTAATAATGATATTTTAAGTACTTTTAAAAAGTATCTTAATAGTTCAAAAATATTACTTAAAGAATTCCTTTTCATTATCTTAATATTTCTAAAGTATTGCGTAGCCAGCATTGGTGATAGCTTGCGCTCATCAATTAAGCAAGGTCGCTACCCACAATGATTATCATATCTACAACATTTACTTAGCATCATGATCCATTTACTATTTCTTAATTATAACTCATGATTTTTTAAAATCAATACTAGGATTGTTCAGCAAAGCTATCCATGGCGTCTTCTTTACTATTAGACTTACAATAGCTACAACATTACATTATGTATTTTGTGCATCTCTTGGTATTTTAAATAAAATGAATGTTTTTCTGTTCTTCTTTCTAGGACTTTGTTGTATCATTAATTACTTCCATCTAGATAGGCATTTCGTATCTCCTACTAATTATACCACGCCTGTCTTCGTTGGATTTTGGATACTTTCATGTTCTGCTCAGCATTTAGTAAGCCTAATACACGAACATTTACCTTTTCATAGAATATGTAAGGTTTAATAAGAAACTCAGAGATAGAACCAACTCAATGAATGAAAAAGATATTAGTAGCACAGAAGAAGAATTAAGTATAGATAGCGATGCTACTGATGCGGGCAACAGTTCAAGCGACACTAGTGATGATGTGACCTCCGAGCGTCCAAGGCATGATGCCCTTATTCGCAAAGCTCTAGAGAACCCAATAGTTGCTAAAGAGTTCTTTGAGATGCATCTACCAAAAGAGATTCAGGCTATGTTCTTGCCTCATACCCTTAAGATGGAAAAAGAAAGCTTTGTTGAAGCGGATCTAAAGCACTCTATATCTGATATCCTATTCTCAGCTAAGTTTAAAGATGATACTGGATATCTTTGGATTCTTCTAGAACATCAAAGTACTCCTGATCACTTCATGGCTTTTAGGCTCTTTAAGTATATGACGGATATCGCAGCAAGGCATTTAACTCTTAATCCTAAATCCAAACATTTGCCTTTTGTCTACCCACTCGTGTTCTACAACGGCAAAAAGAAATATAATGTTCCAAAGAATCTTTGGGATTTGTGCCAGCATAAAGAACTAATGCAAGATATTTGGACTAAAGACCATCAGGTGATTAACGTGCATGATATTCCTGATGAGGAATTAAAGAAAAAAGCTTGGGCGGGAATACTCCAATTCTTCATGAAACATATTCATGAAAGAGACTTACTTAAAAGATGGTATGAGATAGCTGATCTATTACCTGAGTTTGCGTTAGTTGATATCGGTATTGATTACCTAGAGCTTATATTAACCTATACATTGATTAAAATTGAAAAATCTGATAAGATAGAACTAGAAAAAATATTAAAATCTCGTTTAAATAACCAGCAAGGAGAAAAACTTATGACTAGTCTTGCACATCATTGGGAACAACAAGGTGTAGAAAAAGGTATACAACAAGGCATGCAGATTGGGGAAGCTAAAAGAACTATGGAAGTAGCTAAAAATATGCTTAATGCTGGCTCTGATATTTCTTTTATCTCTAAAGTTACAGGACTTTCTATCTCTGAACTCAATAATCTTCTTAAATCTCAATCCTAACTATTCTTTTTGGAAAGTAGTAGAGGCTACTACTTTCATCTATATCTTTACTTAGTTCTTTGTTTTAATTTTTTGCTCTAGTGTTTTGTATGGCTTTGTTCGGAAGGGTATCTGTTATTTTTTTTTGACGTAATTATCCTATTTTTACGGAAGTACATCTACCAAATGCATTCCATAAATTTATAATATTGGAAATAACAATTGCTTCAAGTTTTTGTGAAGATATTTTTTTAGTTAATAGAGATGCACCAATACATCGCTTAATCCTTGAAATTTGAGCTTCAATTCGTGCCCTAATTCTATAACGGTATTTTTTATAAAATGCATAAATATTACCTTTCTTACTAATATAACCTACAATCTTATCATGCCATATGGTATTATACCATATATCTTAGCATTACGTGGAGGAGGAATTACTGGCGTAATACCACGATTACTTAATGTCTCAACTCCTTCAATACTATAGTAAGCACCATCAGCAATTACTCTATCCACCGATATATTCTCTGGTATTAAGGACTCTAACATCTCTATATCAGAAGTATGGCAATCAGTAATCTCAACATCGTGCATATTCATTTCAGAATCCATAGCAATATGCATTTTCTGCCATGGCTTATTCTTACAGATTTTATTATATTTCATTGCGTACCAGTTACTAGCTGTATTAAATCTAATACCTGTGCTATCTAGATCAGAGATATAGCTTCACCATTCTTGATACGACCGGCAAGTTTATTGCAAAACTGTTTTACCTCTAATGGTATCTGTGAAAATAAATCACATAAATGACCAAAACTTGGAACTGGAATCTCAAGACCCTTGCTCCGCCATAAATCCTCAAAGTAACCTGTTATTTGACTCTTTTTCAGTCTTAGAATGCTTCTCATATCCTATATGAGACTCCATTTCTTGCTCTAAGATCTTATTCACTAACCGTTTTTTAAATTCTTCAAAGATCCCTCCTTTGCCAAATATTGCAGATGGATCACTTTGTGATAATATTTCTGATACAGCTTTTTCTATAGATGGATTTGTTACTTTTATTTGATTCTTCATATTAGCCTCATGTAAGTTGTTTTAATTAATCTTATCCTTAACTATTTTTACAACTGACACAATCTTTCTGACACCCTCGTCCCTTTTTATTTGACAATGACAATGTGGTGAAGAAATTCATAGAATAAAACAAATAAAGTGACAACTACAAAAATAAAAAGGGAACGAGTTTCCACGAAAATAGGGTTACCGTCACCGGTGGCCAGATATGCAAGAACAATCCTAATACAGGCTGGTAGGTCTTTATTGATGAGAAGCTATAAAACTAATCAGACCTCAGGAGCGTTATCAGAATTTATTGAAAGATTAAAAGAAAAAGGGAAATCGTTCAATGTAATTGCAGTAGCTATAGCTAATAAATTGGCTAGAATCGCTTATGCCTATCTGGTAAAGAACAGAAATTACCAATTGGTATAATAGTACTTAAGATTTAGGATAAATTATAAACTATATAATTTTTAAACTAGATAGGGGTAAAGAAATAAAAGCAAAGTAGAATAATAAAACGGCGGGTTAAAGCGATAATACATAAGCATTCTGGATGAAATCCGAGCTAACGTCATGGTACCTAGATACCGCTAACTTGAGTGAATCTCTCCAGGATCTTAGACAGAATGCAGAAACCATTATGGCACTTTGATGCCGAATATATGACTGCTTCATTTATCATTAACTGTTTTTTATTTTAGTACTTGTTTTTAACCAGGCGTCCATATATGACGGTGCCCATTTTTGTTCTATTATAAAAATTTATTTGATATTTGAGATATAAAGACGAAACCGATATACTGTTGGCAAAAGTATGAATTGAAATCTTTTGTAATGATTTTATTGGCGGGTTCTAAGTTGCTCTATAGACTCTGGAGAAAAATACCTATAAAAGGTTGTCCTACCTATCTCTAGCGTTTTTATAATATCGGAAATAAATGGATAATTTTCATTATCTTTTAGCATAGCTTTTGCTGTACGCATTTTTTCATCACTCATAAACTTAGGTCTTCCACCTATTCTACCGTTTTTACGGGCAGATTTTAATCCGGCTTTTGTATTTTCTACGATAATCTCTCGCTGAAACTGATCAAATGCTGCATTCATATGAAAAAAAAGTCTTCCTTCTGCTGTTGAAGTATCTATATTTTGGGTAATTACTTGCAAGCCAATTTTTTTCTCTTCAAGGATTTTTAAAGTACTTATTATTTGCGTAAGCGATCTTGCAAGACGAGATAATTTCCAAACTACAAGCGTATCGCCTTCACGCATATAATCAAGAGCTGCTTGTAATTGAGTACGTTGCTTACTTGCACCTGATATTTTTTCTGTAAATATTTTTTTACATCCCGCCTCATTAAGAGCATCAATTTGATGATTAGGGTTTTGATCTAGCGTTGAGACCCTTGCGTATCCGATGAGCATATTTTCTATTCCTAAAACCTTTTTTTATTAAATTAGCAGAACATTTTAATAAGAACAAGGTTTTGAAACACTTTTTGAAAAGATTTTAATTAGGTTTTTGTGAGTCTGTCACATGTCCCCAAAACGATCGTTTTTGAAACTGATCTAGTACTACTTTTCCGGACACAGAGTTCTCATAAAAGGAAAGGAGAAGTAAGAAATGCCCAAAGGAATAAAATATACAGATGAATTTAAATGAGAATTAGTAAAATTAGTACAGGCATCAGGTAAATCAGTAAAGCAAATTTCAATTGAACTTGGTATAAAGTATAAAACATTAACACACTGGGTAAGGTCATCAATGATACCACTGCAAGAAGCAAATTCTAAATCACAATATCATTATCAGGATTTATTAGCTGAGAACCAAAGATTACGTCAAGAATTGAAACGTACTCAGCAGGAGAGAGAAATTCTAAAAAAGGCTACAGCGTATTTTGCGAGCCTAGAGAAGTAAAATACGCTTTTATTAAAAATAATACTGATAAATGTTCAATAAGATTAATGTGTATGATGTTACAAGTGTCAAAAAGTAGTTATTATGAATGGTTAGGTAATCCAATAAGCAAGAGAATGGAACGATGTAATCAATTAGATTATCTTATTAAATTAATATTTGTTGAGCATAAAGGACGCTATGGATCAACTAGGATTTATCATGAGTTAAAGTATAGAGGGTATAGCCTGCACTCGTAGTTTTATATCGGAACGTATGAAACTACTTGGACTAGTAGCAAAAGCAAAACTTAAATTTAAAGCAACTACTGACTCTAAACATAGTAAGAAAGTAGCACCAAATTTATTGCAACAGAATTTTACTGCAACTAATATTAATCAGCAATGGGTAACTGATATTACTTATATCCCGACATCAGAAGGTTGGTTATATCTATGTGTATTTATTGATCTGTATTCAAGAATAGTTATAGGGTTGGTCAATGGGTAAAAGCTTGCATTCTCAATTGGTTACAGATGCTTTAACAATGGCGATATTTAGACGTAAATTGCCTAAGGGAGTAATAATTTATTCTGATCGAGGAGTCCAATATTGCTCTGATCCATATTTGAAATTACTGGACAAATATAAGCTATTACCTAGTATGAGCGCCAAAGGAAACTGCTATGATAATGCTGCCATGGAGTCATTTTTTTATACCTTAAAAGTTGAGTTAATTCATGATATGAGTTATAACACTAGGGAATTAGCTAAATCTTCAATTGTTGAATACATTGAATGCTATTATAACCGCAAACGTAGACATTCCTCTATTGGTTATCAAATACCAGTAGATTTTGATCAAAATTTAATACTAGTCACTTAATAATATGTCCGAAAAAGTAGTACTAGATCACTGAATTAAAGACCCACAATATTAGTGATTGTGCTACAATAGACGTATTACTTGAGGAAATTGATAGTCCAATAGATACCGTACTAGCTGACGGAGCGGAGCGGATCGTATGACCAACCCTCTACATACGAAACATTAATTGCTCATCAAAATAAACACGGTAATGAAATTCCTATAAAAGCAGTAATACCGCCAAACTTAGGGTTCAGAGCAGAAATGCCCGATGACTCTAAATTAAGATTAGACAATATTCGTCTTATGAAGCAGGGACGAAAGCAATGGCAAAAATATACCAACTACGGTAGGCGAGCAAAAGCAGAAAACACTATCTACCGTTATAAATCAATTATAGGAAACAAATTAAAATCTAGAACTTTTTTAAACCAAAAAACCGAAAGTAAAGTGGTTGCTAACATTCTTAATATCATGACAAAACTCGGCATGCCGGATACCAAAAAATTTGCCTGATTTTTGACAACAATTAAACAACATGTTCAAAATCTGATTCATGCAACAAAGCCCTCTATCATACCCGTTGCGTAAGGTGAGTTACTAATACTGATATTAGTTTAATGATTTATATGCAAAACTCTACTATTTTAATATTTCTTCTACGAAAAGTAGAGTCTGGATACCACACACTTCGAGACTTCTAGTTGATCTTAGCTCTCATATTTGGAATTGCTGCTTCTTGCTGCCTGAAATCTAAAAATATTACTCTTTTTGCAACTAATTGACTTAACTTGATGATGCCTATTATATATAAATCACATTACCCTGCAAGAACCAGATTTTATTATTCAATATCACCCAAAAGTGCCGAATGCTCTGTACTATCTTCAGTAGAAGAAGAAGGTATCATTACAGTTTCAGTGTTAGAAATATTACATTGCATCTGAGGTAATTGTGTAAGTAGCCAGTCTGTAACCACTGACTTTTTAGAATGTAAATACTCCACAAAACTGCTTTTCACTGGTCCGTGCACACCGTATATGGTTGATTGCTTATGCGGATCGGCACCTGATGCCAATAACAAATTAACTATTGGAATCATTGATTGTTCCATTTTTTCCACAGGTAAGTACCAATATGTCTCATATTCTGATTCGTAGATTTGAAGCATCTGGACGAGTGGTGTTACTCCATGTTGATTAACGCTATTCACTAATGCTTTGATATTATCACTATCACCACTTAATATCGCTTTTATTACATCAATGTTTACGCACCTTTTGATCGCATAGTGCATAATAGTATTATGCTTATGATCTGTACCATTCATATCCCACTGATGTTCGGTTACTAATTTTGGTACTCCTTCTACAGTCAGAAAATCTTTCAATTGTATCTTGTTTTTATCTTGTATCTTGTTTTTATCTTTTCTGAACAATCCCATAATATCCTCCTCTTAATATGCCTTTAATTAATTCATAGAACTTACCATTGTTGCTCTTTATAAGATACATATCTTACACTATTTCTAATTTGATGTACAATACATAATTTATGTTCTGTTTTTTGGAACACTACTTCTATGAACTCATTGCGAGTTAGTGTTTGAGAAATAGTAAAAGCTAAAATTCAGTGGTTAGTTTTTTGAAACTTATAATTAATATTTGAAATATGTATAGAATTTTGAGTCAAATGACAAGAATAACCAGAA
>NZ_BAABMM010000046.1:0-3516 GCF_045865205.1 Candidatus Rickettsia kedanie
ATTATTTGGCTATGCTAGGGTATCAACCAATCAGCAACTTTTAGACCTACAGATAAAACGTTTAAAAGATGCCGAGGTAAAAGAATCAAGAATATTCCATGATAAAGCAACAGGTAGTAACTTAGACAGAGCGGGATTAAATAACTTATTGCATAAGGTAGAAGAAGGGGATATAATATTGATTACCAAGTTAGATCGTTTAGGCAGAGACACTGCCGATATGATTAACCTAGTTAGTCAGTTTGCTAAAATAGGTGTAGCTATGCGTTTTCTTGATGATGGTATTAGTACAGAAGGTAGCACAGGGAAAATGGTTATTACGATTCTTAGTGCAATAGCAGAAGCGGAGAGAGTAAGGATACTTGAAAGAACTAATGAAGGCAGGTTAGAGGCAAAAACTAAAGGTATTAAGTTTGGTCGCAACCGCATTATAGACAGACATAAATTATTACAATTAAGTACAGAAGGAATTAAAGGGGTAGCACTAGCTAAAAAAATGGGGGTAAGCCGTGCTGCTGTTTATAAAATTCTTAAAGAAGAAAAGCAGCGCGACACTAATGTGTGAGGCTCTGTTGCAAATAGAAAAATACTACCAAAATTCATGTAATTTTTTACGATGATATGCAAATTTCAAGACATAAATTTTAAGTAAAATTGCAAATTTGTGCTATTTGCAACAAAGCCCTATCCTACTCTTCTCTTCAGCACTGAAATTCCGTATCTGTTTTTTTGTCATTTTATCTCCTAAGTTATTTTTTTATTCTCACTTATTACCAAGATATACTAACTCTTTTTTTGTTCAGTTTCTTCAGTCCATTATACTTTATGCTGAAGTATTAGACATAATTTGGTGCTCCGCTATTATTATGAGTACTTATCTTTATAGCTAATTGACATGGCTTATTATTGGACTAAAGATCATAAATATTATAGATTAACTACTCAAGCTAATTTATTTGGTACTACTGACCTTATATGTAGCTGGGGTTCTTTGTACTCTAATAAAGGCAATTATAAAGTGATTCATTGCACTACCCAGCATGAAATGGATACGCATATTAAACGCATCTCTAAAATTAGAAAATCAAGAGGTTATCAACTAGCATTCCCTATTAAAGATTTGCCTAACACTCCTCAACGCAATCATATAGATAAAATAGCTGATACATTAAGTGCCTCAGATCAGTATAAAGTTATTAAGCGATATACAAAACCTGATTTTTACCATTTACCCGATAATACTACAAAACAAATTGGGGTATTTCTAGACACGGAAACTACCGGCTTATCACATGAAAAAGATAAAATACTAGAGCTTGGTATGGTAAAGTTTGAATATACTGAGGATGGACATATTTATCGTATACTTGATGAATTCAATCAATATCAAGATCCTAAGGAACCTATACCCTCACACATTACCGAACTAACCGGCATTACTGATGAAATGGTTCGAGGCAAGGCGATAGTTCAAGAAGAAGTGACGCAGTTTCTTGAAAATGTTGATATTATCATTGCTCATAATACTGCATTTGATAGACCTTTTTTTGACAAAATGTTTCCACACTTACCGCCTAAAGATTGGGGGTGCTCAAGAGCCGATATTGATTGGAAAGCTGAGAAAATAGAAAGCCACAAACTAGAATATCTTGCTTACAAGTATAATTTCTTTTATGAGGGACACAGAGCTGTGACAGATTGTCTAGCAGGCTTGCATTTACTTGCTCAAACCTTACCGATTGCTAAAACACTAGTATTAAAACAATTACTTAACAATTGCAGTAAAACGAGATTTAAGATTTGGGCAAAAAATGCTCCTTATGATACAAAAGATTTACTGAAAGCTAGAGGCTATCGCTGGTCCAATCATCCTCAAGATAATTATAAAGCTTGGATGATTGAAGTATTTGAAGATACTCTTGAAACAGAACTAGCATTCTTGCGTGTTGATATTTACAGCACACCTTGTAATATCCCAGTACAAACTATAAATCCTTGTGATAGATTTAAATCTTAAAAAGAATTAGTCACTTTATTACATAGTAACTTTATTACAATATAATTGTATACATATTAACAAAAATAACTACTGCATATGGTATATCAACAAAAACTCATTGTTAATATATATTGAGGATGCCAAGATAAAAAGACATGTTACTAAGTATTAATAATTTTATTAAAATAGAGGTTAATTATGGTTAAGAAATTATTATTTTTAATTTTATTATGTATTCCAATATTATCTGGATGTAAAGGCTCAAAACATCACAATGCAAAACACCAGTATAATGAGTATAAAAAAACTGAATGCGGCAATCCTCCGTCGCCATGCGTATATCGTCATGAACCACTTGTGACCCCATATACAGGTCCTTTAGTAAGTATTGATTGCCCGAAAGAGTCTCTCGGAGGTCATCATTCAAAACATCATGGAAAATACCATAAACAGCATCATACAAGCCATGATATGACAGTAGCATTACCACCAAAATATTTACAAGTTAAAGACTTCAAGGAATGTCTTGGAACAGAGCAAGTATCTATCCATACACAATATTGTATGCTGGGGCATAAACCTGAGCACTGTCCTTTTGACTCATGGCAGCAATTAGTCAAATTAGATTTGCCTAAATGTAAGGTTTAATGCCGAGACCAAATCTAGAACTCATGGTGATGCAGATACTGTTTTATTCATCTTAGTTTTATTTAAATTGATATAATCTACCTAGGTTTATAGTACTATCTTACTGTCCTGGGTAGATTATATCTCGCCTGATTTAGGTTGTTACTGCACATTCCATCACTTAAAGATACCAACTTGGTTGCATAAACCAGTTTTGTAGCTGTCATACCGTAGTCAAACTACTAGATAATAATGGCTCTGTTGCAAATAGAAAAATACTACCAAAATTCATGTAATTTTTTACGATGATATGCAAATTTCAAGACATAAATTTTAAGTAAAATTGCAAATTTGTGCTATTTGCAACAGAGCCATGCTACGTAATTATCAGGATGAGCTTTGATTGATGATTTAAAGCAACATAATGCAGATCTATAGAATTTTTGCTTATTTGGAGATTTGCGTAGTAACAGTAATTGCTTGCCTAGCTTTAGCCACACATCATCTTTACCGAGTTTTAAAAAACTTATTAATACTGTGATTGTTTTAGAGCTAAATAATTCTGATGATGATGATTGGTTATTATGCTCATGAGAATCATTAACGAATCTTGCAGCTCTAGATTCAGTTCTAGCTTTAGTTTTATATTTGGTACTTTTTTGTGAATGAGGTTTTTGTGGCAATGCACAAGAGCTGCTAGCGTTCCGAGAGGTAGCACGAGATAAAGCTTTGTGGGAATTAGCAAAAGAAGCCGGTACTACTCTACTATTATTGCCAACAAAATATTCTGTGATATATTCATAAATGACCTCATATTTATTTATGGGTTATTGCATTGACCAGTAGATACTCTCCTTGACCAAAATTTGAGTGTCTACTGGTTTTTCTTT
>NZ_BAABMM010000047.1:0-4531 GCF_045865205.1 Candidatus Rickettsia kedanie
ATTTTTTTATCAATTGTTGCAATGCTTCTATGATTTTTCTTTTGTGTTCCGCGGTAAGTTGAGACGTGGTGCGTTCCTTTACAAAAACATTATCACCAGTGATCATAATACTTATTATATTACTATATTTTGTTTGTTTTTTTTCTTGTCTATATTTGATTAATAACTCATTTTGTGCTTGATGATCAAGTTTGCATAAGTTGCGTAAAAAATCTCTGTTAGTGATCCCATCT
The DNA here is from genome assembly GCF_045865205.1 of Candidatus Rickettsia kedanie. Classification (NCBI taxonomy): domain Bacteria; kingdom Pseudomonadati; phylum Pseudomonadota; class Alphaproteobacteria; order Rickettsiales; family Rickettsiaceae; genus Rickettsia; species Candidatus Rickettsia kedanie. The sequence continues at coordinate 234 of NZ_BAABMM010000047.1, forward strand.
TTTAATAATTTTTCTTTGACTTCATCAGATAGTTTTTTTAAATTTAAAATATCTATTACTGATGATTTTGTAACGCCTATTTTATCTGCTACCGATTGCGTAGAAGTACAAATACCGTGTTCCATAAGATTATTATATGCATTCATTAATTCAATAGGATGCAACTCCTCTCTTTGTATATTTTCAATTATTGCAATTTCTTCGGCGTTTTTTCTGTCTTTTAAAATAATACATGGAACTGTTTTTAATCCAGCTATCAATGCTGCCCTATATCTTCTTTCCCCACTCACTATTTCATATTTATCTAATTCTGATGGTATAATTGTAAGTGGTTGTCTAATACCATGCTCCTTAATTGTTACAGCTAGTTTTTCTAAACTTTGGTCATTAAAAACTTTTCTTGCTTGTGTTTTAAAAGGTATTAGTTTTAAAACTGATATATTATAATACTCCCCTTTATATTCTTCAGTATATACACTTATCCTTGATTTATTGTTTCTATTCACCTCGTGACCAGTTGGGATTTTATATTTTGCATTATCAATTTTCATTTTGATTCCTTAATACTTGAATTAAAAATTATTTCCTTGCCTAAATCACATATGTCTTCAAATGCAAAAGAATTCTTTTTTCCCCAAAAAAATATGGATTGTTGTTTTTTGGCGGAAATGTTTATATCTTCACACTTTCTGACTATAGAATTCATAAGATGATTTTTATATTCATACCTTAATTTGCCTAGCGATTCTTGTGCAGTAGCGGTCTTTGATTCATATTTATTTGGAATAATTTTAAAATTTATTTCTAATTCCATAATTTCAGAAAAATTTTTAATTTCTTCTACTAGTATTTCTAAACCTTTTAAACTATATGGTTGTGTTTCACACACTATATTGATTTCATCTGCTGCTAAAGTTACATTCTTATTTACAGTACTGATTGTTGGATTAGTATCAATAAAAATAAAATCATATTTTTGTTTTATTGGTTCTATTAATTTCGAAAAAACTTTTTCTCTGTTTGTCATTTGATTCAGAGGAGTCTCCAACCTTGTTAAGGATAAATTAGACGGTAATATGTCTAGACCTTCATAAATATTAACTATCGCATCTTCAAATTTAAATTTATTTACTATAATATCATACAGTGTTGGGTAATCTGCATATATATCTAATCCATATGAATATGATAAGTGTGCTTGCGGATCACAATCTATAACCAGTACCTTAAACCCGCATAATGCAACAAAGGAAGATATTTGATAACATAGACTTGTTTTTCCTGTGCCACCTTTAAAATTTAAAAAAACATGTAATTTTTTTTGTGGGACTACTTCATTAAAACCAAAATGATTTATAATGTTGCGTATTGTTTTATAACTATATTTTTGTCTTGAATTAATACTTGTTTTTTCTGTTTTTATACCATGTTGGCTTATATATCTGCTTACATTCGAAGGTGTAGTACCCGTAATATAACATACAATTGATTGTGAAAAAAAAATATTCCATTTATCATTATTCATGCTGCAACCTTTTTCCCAATTGTATGTATAATATTTTAATCAATCAATAATTTTATTATTATACAAAATATCATTGACTACAATATTTTTTAAAAAAAATCAACAATTTTATTGCATTTACTTTTTATTGATTTTATTCTTATATTTGTTTTTGTCTATTCACATTAGCAAAATACTAAATTATGGTGTAATAGTACTAAATTTAATTCAGGTCTGAATAGTTTGATGGATAATTATAAAAAACCTAGATTTTAGAACAGGAAGAGGTGCTAAGAAATAAAATTATTCCCTAACACCGATAAATGATTATAGGAATATTAACATCTCCTATATCAGATTTATACAAAAGTTGGCACTTTCATGTATAAGTTTATTATATCATTTATTCATATATAAATCAAGTATAATAGAATTTCTTAGCTCCCTAAAAGGAGCATAAAATGCAATTATTTTACCCACTTGCTAGGTCAAGTGAGAATATAGGTATACAAACATACCTTGATACCACAAAGAATCAATCATACATCCCAATAACCGGGTGTGTCTTATCACACATATTATCATGTCTGGAGTTATCTTCACTTGAGAAGATGTACTATATTTTAGCTGATTCTATTTCTTGTATTAACTCCTCTAAAGGACATAATAGATCTATTTCTCTTCCTGCTAAAAGCTGGTCTTCTAGATTATCTTGTTCTAAATCTGAAGTGTTTGTTCTACAAAAATCTCTAGAGGATAAAGGATATTTTCTTGTTCATAGAGATAAGAATGATAAAGGACAGAATAATCGTAACATTATTACCACAACAATACCTGATAAGGTGTTTAATGATCTTAAATATGAACCAGAGAGATTTAATTTAAGTGTTAATAATAATATAGAGACTCAAGGCACTGATTATTCTCAGTCAGATAATCTAGATTCTATAGATAAAACCTTTTTACCTACCATGGAAGGAAAAAGACAACATCTTGAAAAAACTAAGATGTTTATAAGAGTACCTTATCAGTTCTTAAAGCAAATAAATTCTAATTGTAGCATTTCTACAACATCTAAAGTAATAATACTGTATCTTTTTATTAAGATTTATAAATCTACTGCTAATAAGTACAATTATGACGATTCTGATAATTCTTTAACTCGTCATTCATACTCTATTGTTACTTCTTATAAGGAATTACAAAAAGAACTTAAATTACATAGAAATTCTGTTTCTAAAGCATTAAAGACTTTAGAAGAGAATAATCTTATTTCTAAACAGAGATTTTTCATAAAAGATACAGAAAATTATACTAACAGTAGAGCGGATAAATCATTATGGCAAATATCAGTGCTTAATGTTTCTCTCATTACCAATCGCAGTGATCAGCAAGAACAAACAGACCAAGCAGAATATATAGGTCAAAAACAAGCAGTAATTAATAATCAACATCAGGAAACAGTAATTAGCGATCAAACTAAGGTAGAATATAACAATAATCATGTCTTGGAATCCTCTAAAGAATGGGCATGCACTAAATATGACCCTGCTTGCACTGATTTTGGTCAATTATATAATAAAGACTTTGTATTAAAGAATAGTATTATTAAAAATATAGATTATATAGATGCAAATTATCTGAATTTTAAAAACTTATCTTTGAAGAATCCTTTTGAATATAATCAATCTGATAAAACTATTAAAAAAGAATTTTTGGAAAACGAGCAAAGCTCGTTTCCATCTGAATCTTATAACAATTCTTTTAAAAATGTTATTGAGGTTAAACCATCTTGTTCTAATACTACCTCTAAGTCTGCTGCAAGAACCATCAAAGATATATCTGGATATAAGAAATTAAGGCATTTCTATCCACTTTCTGAAAAAGATGTAGATACACTGAACTTTAGAGCTGATAGAGAATTTAGCAATAATTTCATGAATCAGTTGTTATTGAAGCTCTACATCAAATATCCTGAAAAGAGATTTAAAAACAAATTTACGTTCTTGAGCTATATGGAGAAGATAATAAAGAATGAGAAGCATCAAGGACCGCTAGTTAATCACACGAGCTTTAGGTTTAGCTGTAACATAGGTACGATAGAGAAAAACTTACTTGAATATGAGAAATATCTAAGCCAAATAGAGCACTCATTTGATACCAGTAAAGAAATGCAGGTAAGGAAGAAGATAGCAGGCAGATTTAGTGCAGAATTAGCATACAAAATACTAACTATGGTAGAGTTTAAAACAAATCATGATAATAGTTTTATTACTGCATTAGTTCCAAATCATCTTGCTTTGAGCGAAAGACAAATAGCAGATTTAAGCAAGCAACTAGAAGCAGTATATGGTATTAATGGGTATTATGTAACGGAAGTTGAGGAGAAAATTACAGATGTAAAGTCTGAGAGCGTATGGGATGCTGAAAGGGGTAGTGGTAAAAGAGCGATAAAAATGGAAGAACAGAAAATATCACACCCTAAAACTACAATATCAGGTATTGTATCACATACCCCCCTTGTTGATATTCCAACTAGTAACAGCGTTGTGAATACAACTAGCGAAAACACAGTATAGCATCAAATACGAAAAGGACTAATTAAGGCATTAGGAGAGGCGATAGATATAGCGTGGTTTTCTAGAACTGTAGCGTTTGAAGATAATGAAAATTCCACGCTAACGCTAACAATGCCAACAAGGTTCATGGCGGATTGGACTCGCAATAACTACTTGCATGTGATAAGGAGACTTGCTGGTGGTCTAGAGGTTAAGAGTGTGGAATTCGAATATTA
>NZ_BAABMM010000048.1:0-3291 GCF_045865205.1 Candidatus Rickettsia kedanie
GATTCAGGATAATCAGGATATGTCGGTAGATGTAGAGAATAAAATTAAAAATATGAATTCAGCTGAGATATTACAGTTTTTAAATACAGATGATTTATCGAATAAAAAAATAGTTTCAACAAATGAGCTCACAACGAAAGGTAAAGTAGCTGCGGAAAGGAAAGAATCTGTATCTTGGGTTTCGACTATCATGCAAAGTAAGAGTCCATCAAGACAGAGGTAGATAAATAATCAGTATTCTCGGTAATAATCATAAATAGCACTAATAGAGTTAAACGTGGCATATTTATAACATTAGAAGGTGTAGATGGCAGTGGTAAATCCACACAATGCCGCATGTTAAAGGAATATTTAGTCTCTCGGAATATTCCTGTTATGTCAACTAGGGAGCCTGGAGGCACAGAAATTGCTGAAGAGATGCGAAGTATCTTGGTACATAGAGATTTATTGCCGATGTCAGCGTTATTACAAGTTATGGCATCACGCTATGATCATATTGTAAAAAAGATTCTTCCCGCAATAGAAGCGGGCTATACGGTGATATGCGATAGATTCATTGATTCTACGGCATGTTATCAAGGTTTAGAGATTGAGCAAGGTATGGAGCTTGTATACAGCTTGCATAAAAAGCTCATGCCACCTATAATGCCAGACATTACGTTTTTTATTGATGTAGATCCAGTATTAGCGGTGGAGAAAGTAAAAGTTCGTAATGGTAGTAACTATAGTAGCAGTAATTTAAACAATAATAGATTTGATATCAAGGACTTAGATTATTACAAGAAGATTTATCGTGGATTTAGAATATTAGCTGACAAATATCCAAACCGCATAAAGACAATTCAGCTAACGGCTTTGAGTACACCCACACTAATACATAAGATTATTACAAAATATTATAATGATTTAGATTTAGGATAGAAGAAGGCAAAATATGGCAACAGCAATAGATAGACTAGGAATAACCAAGCATATCAAACAGGAAATAGTGGAAAATATCAAGATCGATAATACGACTCGTGATATCGGAATCCATCAATAAGGAAGTTATAACAGTTACATCTGATGATATAGCAAATGGTAATGAAGATGCTAAAGAGGAAGAGAGTGAGTATAGCACATTAGTACAAGCTCAGGGTGCTAATAAGGATGTTGGTGATGATACTGCAAATAACTCTATTATCACTAATGCAAATAGAGAGCAGATACTTGAAGGAATCAAGCAGCATATTACATCATTTGCAAATGATAATCCTGATTTACAGGAAATATTGATCAGTATTTAACTGCTGTGAACGATTATAGTAATGGGAACTTAGAGAAGCTAATACTAGATTTTGCAGAAGGGCAAAAGGTAGTAAAAGAAATGGAGATACATGAGGCGGAAAGCGTTCTCGCACCTTATATGAGTTGCGGCATGGAAGCTTTAAAGGAGAAAATAGAGCTTGAAGGAATAGATGATGAAGTACAAAGTCATGAGGTTTTGGCTTAAGGAATGATACAAATTATAATAGAGGAGGAATATGTTAACAATTGATGCAACCATGATTGACTTTGAGGTATATGCAATAGATGTAATTTCTGCAGCACAAAAATTTATACTTCCCGTGCCACAATTAGAAGGTGGTGGGGAACGACTTATTTATAACGCAGGCAAAAATAAAGGGCATGATATACATAACTGGAGTGGTGAGCCAATAGGAGAACGAGGCTTTATATTTTATAACTACAAAGATAATACTATACAGGCAGTACAAGGTGATGGGACAGGAGTAATTATTTTTAATCTTGTTGATCAAGAACAGGCAAATAAACTTAAGAGTGCAATACATAAATGCAATACAAACATAGACCAATTAACCTTAGACGATCTAAAAAATATTATGAGCTTTGCATATGATGAATTAGATTTAGGAGATGTATATAATTCTGATAAAACTTTTATACGTAATAAGATGAAGTCTATAGAAAGGGACAAAATAACAGAATGTTGTGGTTTACATATAAGAGATGATCGTGATATTTGCCAAGCAGTCTATATTGAGGGGCATGGACAATTCTATGGACCGGCTGCTACGCCACAGCAATTTACGCAGGGGGCAGTAATTGTTAAACAAGATCAAGATTATAGATTGGTTCAACCTGATATATTTGTTAAAACTTACAAAAAATATCCTAATGCAGTTAAAATACAGTTAGCAGATATGAAGGTTTTTAACCCTAAAGTGAATGATATAGAAAATAGAAAGCCATCGGCCGTAGAACGACTTAATGCAAGTAGAGCAAAATCTAAATCGCCACAACCTGGAACATCAAGGATGGGAAGATAGTAGATACAGAGTCATACTGCCTAGAGCATAATGTTACATATTACCACGATATATGGTACTATACTTAAGTATAAGGTATTAGTGTTTTTAGTAAGGCAAGTTAAATTTAAAAAGTATTATTATCATGAGTTACAATCAAGAAGGATACGAATTTAAAATGACACAAGCATTTAACTGTTTAAATGATACAATAGCTTTAACATATTCATCAGTAAATCATTTCTTAGATATACCTAAGGTGATTAATAAATATGGAGTACTTGCTACTGTAGCGTTGTCAAAAACAAAACAATTGACTCTTACTGATACAAAGTTAGAGAGTATAGTAAAAAATGGTTTGATTATATATGAGGTAGTAGAAACAATCGTCAAAGTCAGTAATACCATCAATAAAGATCAGCAATTATTCAGTAAAGCTATAGATGATGGTCTAAATGCTGTAAATAAATTACAGGAGGCAGCGGTGCATTTATCAAGTACTTATGAACCTATTGCCGAATGTGTAACATCATTCTTTGGTAGTAATGAACAACATGAACCTTTATTATTTGACACATATACGCCTAACTCGACAAACCCTGCTATAGAAGGCTACGGGCTAATAGGTAGTAGTACTCAGTTAATAGCAGTAGAGGTCTAAAAAGTACTATTGTTATTAAAATAATTATTATTTTGTTTTCGAACATTTTTAATTTTTTGTGTCTACTAAATTATAATTTAGTAGACAGTTAAAAAAGCATCTAATATACTGTATATTAAATCGTAAAAATATTATTAGTAGACATTATTCTCTACTAATCGATATAATAGACAATATATTAGAAGCAGTATGAGATTATTTGGCTATGCTAGGGTATCAACCAATCAGCAACTTTTAGACCTACAGATAAAACGTTTAAAAGATGCCGAGGTAAAAGAATCAAGAATATTCCATGATAAAGCAACAGGTAGTAACTTAGAC
>NZ_BAABMM010000049.1:0-9948 GCF_045865205.1 Candidatus Rickettsia kedanie
TATGATTTTATATTATTATGTAACATACATACCTCTTTTGGATTTATATAATATATAAAATTTGTGAACTTAATTAAGTAATACTCCACACTAAAAATATAAGTAGTGGCAGAGAGAAATTCAATAGTATAAATTAGTGTTTTGTCGTAGCTATTGCTGGTATAGTCTTTATTCTAACTTATTACTAACAAAACTAACTTATTCTTTTATCCAGTTTTTTAGTCCATGATAGCGTCATATATGAAGCAATTATACTGCCATATATACAAATTTAAATATATGTGGCTATTAGAATCCATAGTAAGTATGGGATCATAAGCAGAGATACTGTTTTTATTTTTGGATAAGCTAGCAAAATTAGCATACCAACTATAATATCCATGAGAATCAAAATAAGACGAGAAGTTTTGATCAGGTGAAAGTAAAAAAACAAAGGGGACCAGCTCCAGTTTAGAATAAGCTGAGTCACATACAAAGTTTTGATAGTATCAGCACTGGCAACGTCGTAGTACGCCAAATTACTCATCCGCAAGCCCCAATGGCACTGTACAAAATATTCCACACGACTGGGAAATACATAATTTGGTGGTGTCAGAGGTGAATGATTTAAGGTACTGTACCAAGTGCTAATTTCTGCTATAGAGTTAAAGAAGCAATAATCGATCCAAGCGCTACGCGTGCTACAATCTAGGTGATCAAAGTGAGGTATTTTTTTTCTATAGTGCATTCTCATCTATTACTAGGTATTTATAATATATTTGTATGCATGAGGATATACCATCTTGATTTTCTTATCCTAGCGATACGTTTAATGTGCATATCTATTTCATGTTGGGTAGTGCAATGAATCACTTTATAATTGCCTTTATTAGAGTACAAAGTACCCAGCTACATATAAGCTCAGTAGTACCAAAGAGATTGTCTTGAGTAGTTAATCTATAATATTTATGATCTTTAGTCCAATAATAAGCCATGTCAATTAGTTATAAAGATAAGTACCCATAATAATAGCAGAGCATCCTATTATGCCTAATATTTCAGCGTAAATCAGAGCTTTTGCTTTTTTGATCACGCCGTAGATAAGCCAATTAATTAATAAAAACAAACAAATAAGATATGCTGGTAATGAAATATCTTCAGCAGATTGTGTTAAAAATATCTTAAATGCTTGTATATAATGCATGGATTGTCCGAGTATACCTACAGTCATAATATAGTATTCATAATATTTGCTTGAATTAGATTTTTGATTAATAAGCATATTAGAATTATTAGCAGTCATAATAATAGTAACCTTAAGACATTTTAAGACCAATTATCGATATAACTAAGGTAGTAATAAAGAATAATCGTAATATAGATATTGGTTCATTCAAGATGAAGATACCTAATATTGCAGTGCCAGCAGCACCAATACCAGTCCATACGGCATATGCTATACCTATAGGGATTTTATTTAATGTTTTAGCAAGACAGGTAAAACTTAATGCTCCAAAGAAAATAAAAAGGAGGATTGGTTTTAGTTTAGTTAAACCATCAGAATATTTTAATGAAATAGCAAATGCTATTTCAAAAAGCCCCGCTATTATTAACAGAAGCCAGTACATAAGGTTAAATATTAATAATATATTAATTATTTTTAGTGAATATAAAATTATTCCTATAACTTACTATTTACAAAGTTCAGAAGAAAATTCATTATGCTTACTAGCATGATAACATTTATATAAAGTATTTCTCTCTTGTATTGCCCATTGACCACATGATTAAAAGAAAGAATAAAAATGTCTTTTATTGCACTGATTGAATCATCTAATAAGCCAAATTGTTCTATAGTTACTTTTGATGCATTAGGAGATTCTGCACCGGATAATTTTTGCGATATATTCAAGTTGCTAATTTCAATTTGAAAATCCTTGCCCATTGCACCAATTGCTACTTGGCAAGGAGTATTGACTTGTATGTTATCTTCAGTTTTATTACATGCGGATAGTAACAATGGCATTGATAATAGCAGTAATCTTATGTATATAAACTAAAACCTTTCATGTATTATATTTAAATATTTTCTACTGAAGATCCGTCAGTATAAATTCAATTTTTAGAGATCAATCACTCCCTACCTTTGTTTTTCCACTTATCAATAATCTTTAGATTAATAATGAACTGTTCTTTACAATCAAGAAGCATTCCGTAAAGAATATGAGCATTATCAGGGTGTAAATAATCAAGACCTGCTTTAACAAATAATCCGCCTAACATAATCTTTTTTCTAGCGTCAGATTTACGATCAAAGGCTACTGTTTTTTGTTTGCATACGCGTATACCATAATTTCTTTGTAATTAATTTAATCAGTTTTGATGTTTCCTGATTTTGGTTTACTGGGCATCTTAACTTTCTTATGTACCTCTTTTAATTCATTTAAAAAAGGATGATTTTTATTATCAACATTTTTTACAAACTTCAAAAATCCAATCAATAATCTATCATCAATAGTTAGAGCATTACAAGATTTGAATATATTAAACAATTCTTCCTTACGTTTTTGAAGCAACTGAGTTTGTTGAGTCTCTAACCGTGCTTCTATTTTTGCAATACGTTCTTTTTTAAGTTGTTGTAAGTTAGCAAGTTTAGTGCTTGTTGCAAGTGCTTTAGTTACCATAATTTTCCATAGTGCAAAATTCACTCTATTCTTTGATGTTTAATATTAAATTAATATACCAGTATCAGCAACATATAGTCAAGGAAAAGCAAGCATTATGCATTTTTCTTTTACAGATATTATGGGGGATCAGTTAAGGGGGTAGTTAAGCCCCCTTAAAACCCTTTAGTAACACACAAGTAAAAATAAGTTGTAAAAGACCATAAAGTATGATGTAGTAGAAGTGTTCTCGTAGGAGCTCGTAGGAGTGCATTTTGTTTGTACAAAATGCCATACGCTCAGTGAGTAGCGAAAAACATCTGCAAGAAAATATAACAACGGTGCTTAATGAATAATGGCAATATTTTATTTTAATATCTCTAGTATACAACGTAGCAAAGGACAAAATGCCGTTGCTACTGCTGCGTATATTTCTGCTAGTAAATTAGTGTACAAAACCATTGATCAGGATAGTGGAGAAGAGATAAGTATTACTTATAATTTTACAAAAAAACATAGGGTAGTATATAGCAAGATATTTGTTCCTGAAGGTTTTGAAGACGTAGCATGGTTACAAAATAGAGAGCCATTATGGAATGCAGCGGAGGCAAGAGAAAAAAGGGAGGGCTCTAGAACTGCTGAGAAAATTTGTTTTGCATTGCCACGTGAAGTAAGTAAAGAAAGAAATATTACATTGGTAGAAGATTATGTAAATAAGAATTTAAGAGCTCGAGGTATAGTATGTGAAGCTAATATTCACTACGACAATCCCGATAATCCGCATATACATCTCCAGTTTTTAACAAGAAGATTAGAGCGTTTAGAAATTGGTGAAGTAATACTTAGTAAGATTAAGGCAAGAGATCTCAAAACCACTAAGGCAGTGTATGCTTTTAGGGAACAATGCGAAATTGAGATCAACAAAGTATATGAGGAAGCAGGGTTACCATTTAGAGTAACTGCTAAGTCATTTAAGGAGCTTGGAATAGATCAAGAGCCAACGCGTCACAAAGGACCTGCTCATTACATGAAGGCTACTGAGCTTGAGGCAAAAAACAAAGAGATCATAGCTGAGAATGCAAAGAAGATATTTGAAAATCCTGAAATAGTATTGGGTCGTATTTCATACACGAAGCCTGTATTTACTAAAGAAGATATAGCTATTGCATTATCGGACGCTTTAATGGTGCATTTAGTTTCAAAAGATAGTGATATTGCAAAGGAGCAAGAAGCTATTAGAGAATTTGGCAAAGGTCTTGTGCAGGAGCAAGTAGGCGCGGCTTATGCAGAACAAAATATAGCGAATGATGCAGTAGAAGGTTGAGCAGAAAATACCGCAAATAACCCCGCTATTGAGCATTTAAATAAAGAATATGGAGAGGAGTTTTTAAGGCTTTATAACCAGCTGCTTGTATCTGACAAGATAGAGTTGATGGATCAGAAAGATTTGATAGGAAGAACTCTGTATTCCTTAAAATCAAGAGTAAATTTAGAACGTCGTTATGTATCGCTATAGAAGAGTTAAATGCTCAGGAAGGTCATAAGCTGAATATTTTAGATAGCACTATTGGAGAGAGAAACAGTCTTAAGGAACAAATAGGCGAATTAGTAAATGTATTAGGAGTTAATTTGCAGAATAAGTTTAATGATAAGATAGGAGGTAATTTAGGTTTAAAGCTTAATGTCTTTGGCAGCAAGAATCACGAATTTAGTGATGAGCAAATTAAAGCGATCTTATCGGTCTGTAACGGCTCTGACATTAGCGTACTTGAAGGAAATCCGGGAGCTGGTAAGACTTTTGTGATAAGGGAGATAGTACGGCAGTACAAAGCGGCAGGATTTAAGGTAGTAGGTACTGGTCCAAGCAGTGTATCTGCTAAGGTTTTAAGTCGTAATGCTGGTATTAAGGCGGATAATACTAGTTTGCTTCGTAAGAAAATCGTAGAGTCCAAAGGAGGCGACTTTAAGATAGAGTTAAGCAGCAAATATTATGAGGAGGAATATTTAAAATCTATTGGTTGTGACTCGGTATTGAACTTTTTACGTTCTGATGTGCTTGATAGCAAAACAGTATTGATTGTTGATGAGGCAAGTATGATAGAGTTTGCTCATATGGACTATTTAGCTCACGAGGTCTCTTAAGGTCTCAGGCTAAATTAGTGTTAGTAGGCGATAACAACCAGTTTACAGCTGTTGGTATGACTGGAGCGTTTAACAAAGCACGTAAGATTGCAGGAGGAGTTAAGCTTACTGAAGTAAGAAGACAAGAAAGAGCAGAAGATAGGCAAGCAACTGAAGCTATGGGACGCTTTGCAATGCAAGAAACCATCGAGATCTATAGAAAACTAGATGTATTTAACATTAAAGATAATGAAGAAGAGGCTAAAACTAGCTTAGTGACGTCATTTGCTAAAGAATATACTGAGCAAAGAGATAGTCTTAAGCGAGATGATTTGATAGCTATGAGAAGTATTGCAATTGGAGCATATATGAACGAGAAAGTAGCAGAGTTTAATACAAGAGTAAGACATGAGCTAAAAAATAGCGGGGCGTTAAAAGGAACTGAATTACAAATTAGCAGTGGCGGGCGAATGCTACCACTGATGAAAGGCGATCAGGTTGTATTTGAAGAGAATAGTTTAAGATACGGTATTAGTAATGGTGAAGTTGGTACAATATTGTCGGTTAAGCCTTTGGTTAATTCGTTTAGTGGCAGTGCGAATAGTAAAGGTGATGGGGTTTTACGGGTCTTAGTCCATAAGGCAGACGGCAATAAGGATATAATTGAGCTTAATACTTTTTTAGATGCATTTAACAATAAGAGACGAGTGAAGTTAAATCATGGATACGCATTAACTGGTTACAAGTTACAAGGTGAGACGGTGGACCGAATGCATGTATATTTTGACCGCTCTATTGGATATGAGGCGTTTTTGGTACTCATGTCACGGTATAGACAGTAGGTTAAGCTTCATGCGTCCGCAAAAGAGTTAGAAAATATAGTGTACCAGCGTCTTGATAGTGATGTCGAGAAAGTTAGAAATCAGTTCAAGATTAACAGCTATGAAATGCGAGATGAGACGCGTATTAATTCTGCAGGGGGAGAATATACAGTTCAAGTAAAGGAAGAAATACCTAACTGGCTAATCGGCTTAACGCTTGCAGTTAGCAGAAGAGCTAATAACAGTTTTGCAATAGACTATAGAAGCGATGGTACTTTAGAAGGCAGTCAGCTAATCATCAAGGAGTATTTAGAAGCACGGGTGCGAGTCTTTGAGTGCCACGGTAAGATGCGTGAATGGAAGAGAGATATCGAGGCTACTGGTAATATTACAAGATTACATAGCACAATTCTTACTCAAGCATCTTATCTAAAGAGTATCAAATTAGACGATACAAGTGCTGCTATTGATTGTGAATTAGACTTAAACATCAAAGATTTAAAGATTGATCCATACAGCATTGCTCTTAGCGACAGCGAGGATAGCTTTAAATATGCTATTGAAAATATTCTGCGTGATGCAAAGGGCGAGAAGTCAGAGAGTGCATATAGTAGCACGCAAGAAAGCACTAAGCTAAAAGCAATAAAAGGCGTTACATATACTGACGGTAAGGCTTGCATTAACTTCAAGGAGCTTGCTAGCACAGATCAGAGCAAAATTATTGCTGTTTGTTTAAAAGAGAATTTTTACGAAAATCTTAAAGAAATCTTTGAGGAGTTAAAATTAGAAAAAGATGTTTTAAGAGATTACGCTTCAGTTATTTGTGATAGCTATTCTAGCGTAATTGATACTGAGAATGCAGATGAATCTAAGCGTTTAATTCTTGAAAAGAGAGATGTCAGCAAATTAATAGCTGGGAACAAAGTGGAAACTAGAACCTTAATAAGAGAGAAGAATTTTAGCAAGTCAGAGGAGCGGAAAATTCAGTTAGAAGAGCAGGTTGCGATAGTTGAAGAGAAATTGGCTCAGCACGATGAGAAGTTAGAGGAAATAGCCGGAAGAATATCAAATAGACCCTCGCTAATTAAGGAGAATACTACATTTACCAGTGATTCTGTATTAATGGGCGAGCGGACGATTCAGTTAAATATTAACTATGAGACGCTACGCAAACACGCTGGTTACGATACATACAAGTATTATATAAAGGACATATCTACGCATAGTAGTTTAAATAGCTGTAGTTCATACATAAGTCTTATTAAGCTTGCAAGGGATGTAATAAGTAATGACCAGCATGATTCTAGTGTTTTAACAAATAGCAAGCTGATGAGCTTAATAAATAGTTATATTGCCGGTATTGATAACTATAATTGGGAAAATAAGGAATTAATAGAGCTTAAAAGATGTGGTTTAGCTGAAGGTCAAAAGGCTTTAAGTGATCTTAGGCAAGAAGAGCAAGTTACCGGTAATTTTGTTCAAACATTATTTCCTCATTACTTGGGTCGCATTTACGAGCAGCAAGGAGCAGAGATAATAGAGAAATGGGAAGTAATTAAGGCATCTAACTCTAATATAGATGTGAAAGAATTAATTGTGCGTATTCAGTCTAATCCATCAATGCTTAGCAAATTACATGGCATTGGTTTAGGCACTATATTTGGAGTAAGCTCTAGCCGCCGTAAATCTATAGAGCAGGTAAGTAAACTAGGGCAGCAGCTTCTAAAATATGAGGATAGTATGGCAAGGCTTAGTGAAATTAAGAATAATGATTTAATAAAAGAGCAAGAGCAAAAAATAGCAGTGCTTCAAGAAGAGTTAAATGTACTTGCAGGATTAAAAGCAAGTAAGGCAGAAGAGAAGTTCTTAAGTAATTTAAAGACAATGCAGGCAGGTAGCGGCTTAAATATTAACAGCTTTAAATCTTTAATTGAGAGTGATGAAGTACAAGATTTGCTTTGTGAGTACTATAATAACCAAAATGAGCAATATACAAGGATTAATGAGCCGGATAGGACAGTAGTAGAACAAGAGGATGTACAATCCGTAATCACTAATTCTAAAACTAATGCTCCGTCAAATACTAGAGAAAGTACAAATCGTAGAAGAGACTGTAGTAGTAACACAAAAAAGCCAGTACTGCGTTTTGACAAGGTACAGGACGCTCTAACCAGTAGCGATATAGAAAGAATATTTAGGAAATATGCGGTATCTATTAGAGGCGGTGTAGGCTCTATAAAGCGAAGCGGCTCTGAGATCAGTATGGGTAGTCTTAGCATGAATCTAAGTAAAGGTACGTGGATACGCCACAGCAGCGGGAAGGGCGGTAATATCTTTGGTTTTGTACAAGAAGGAGCGCACGTTAGCAAGCGTCAATCACTTGAGATTGTTGCTGAGCTAGCTGGCATCAGAGCGGAATCAAATAGTTATGATTACAATACAGAACGTGCTACAGAGTACTAACGCTTCAGATGCCTTGCAGCAGCTAGTTGAGCGTAATATTTGGCTGGTAGTATTTAAAGGCAAGATTGTAAATCAAGAGAGAATCACAAGCTTAGCGGCTAATGAGTTTAAAGCTGCTACTTTCTTTAGTTCAGAAGAGGCAGGCAATTATGTTAAATATTTAGAGGCAACAGGTAAGGGAGGCGTAGCACATGACTATTTAAAATATGACTCACCAATGTATCAAGATATATTCACTAGTCTTGCTATGCGTGACGAGCGTTTAAGTGGAAGTATCACAAGCTTAAGTAATAGCAATAATACTCCTGATACTGAGACTATATAGAAAGCAAAACAAAGTTAATAGATGATACTCAAAATCTATATGAGAAAAAAGCATTAGAATATAGCGGAATATCAGGGATGCATGAGGCATACAGAGACTACTTGGAGTTAATGATTAAAAACTATGGTGAATCGCAAGGCAAAGTCATTTTGTATAAAGATATTGTACGTGACGTATCTATTCTACATTCAGCTCAGCTTGGCATGAATATCAATGATTTACCTGATAGTCATCACAAAGAAATAGCACGAGATGTATATAGTACTATCTCAGAGTATAGTAATAGATACGCACTAGATGCTGCTGACAAAGACAAGATTGCAAATTCAGTATATGAAGAACATTGCACGCTTAAAGCTTGGGAGCAAAGATCGTATGCACAAGTTGCTACTAGCTACACAGTCTATCAGGACCGACAGAAATACCTAGAACAGAGAAGAATTGCTGATATCGCAAGAGAATCAGAGCGTAAGACCTTAGTGGCACATACGGAGCAAATCAAACATGAGATATTGGCAGCAAAAACAGTAGCCGAAATATTTGTAGCTTTAGAGAAAGATCAAAAATTCTTTATAGCATAAAATGGCAATATTAAATATACAACATTTAATTATAAATTTGTGGATCTAGTGGAACAAGCTCTTGAATACAAGGAACAAGCACTTTTATTTAAATTAAAAGATGTAGTGGCAGCAGTAGAACAGCATGGTGTGCTTAGTACACAAGCCATATTAGCACAGCTGAAAGATAGTAAGGACTTAGAAGAAGTATATAAGCACTTTGATAGCAGTTTAGAGCGTCATCAGTTAGAGACTCAGCATCAGCAGATCAGAAAAGATAAAGTCAATGCCAAAACTACCGATGAAATGTTAACTGCAATTAGCCGTGAGCACGAGTTCTTTAAGTCTCTTAATGGCAAGCTTAAATATGCAGAGAAGTATGATAGCAGTATATTATCTGCTATCTCAAATGCTAAGACCATAGAGCAAGACACGCTAATTACAAATATGCATAATATGGTAGTATACGCTAAGAAACATGGTATATTAAATGACCAAGAGATAGTAAATCAATTTAACTCTAATGATAGTCGAAACGTGCTTAAGAATTTAAGTAAAACATGTGAGAAACATTATATGGATCATCATAATGAGAATATCAAGCAGCTATTAGATGATGAGCATGTGATGGTAGGAACTAAGAAATATACATGCCCGCTTAAATATATGAAGCATGAGATGCAAAATAATATACCAAGCTTTATAGATGAGAGGCACGTCTCTAGCACCTTTGCAAAAGTAAAAGTAGAAGTTAAAGAGCTACGTCTAGAAAGAGAGTTAGAACATACAATGACTATGAGATTTGAAGGATTTGCAAGCATGATTAATGAAGAGCATAATCAGAGGCAACAACAAACAGACTTAAGTACAAATAGCGATGCTAATGATGCTTCCGAGCGTCCAAGGCATGATGCATTATTTACAAAGGTCATGAGCGAACCTGTAGCTGCTCGTGAGTTTCTAGAGCATTATTTGCCAGCATCGTTTAAGAACAAGATTAATCTTGATAGTATCAA
>NZ_BAABMM010000050.1:0-1171 GCF_045865205.1 Candidatus Rickettsia kedanie
TAGTGACTGAAAAAGAAGTGCCAGTGATAGTAAACAAACCGAGATTTAACAAGAAATCTCGTAATGTTTCTGATACTGCTTCAACTGTTAGCAACGTAATAGAACTTAAGTAATGAATGAAAAAGATATTAGTAGTAGCAAGGAAAAATACTTAAGTACAAATAGCGATACTGATGGTGCTAGCAATGATGGTACTTCCGAGCATCCAAGGCATGATGCCATTATTCGCAAAGCTCTAGAGAATCCGTTGGTCGCTAAGGAGTTCTTTGAGATGCATCTACCAAAAGAGATTAAGGCTATGTTCTCTTCTCATACCCTTAAGATGGAAAAAGAAAGCTTTGTTGAAGCAGATCTAAAACACTCTATATCTGATATTCTGTTCTCAGCTAAGTTTAAGGATGATACTGGATATCTTTGGGTTCTACTAGAGCATCAAAGTACTCCTGATCACTTCATGGCTTTTAGGCTCTTTAAGTATATGACGGATATTGCTGCAAGGCATTTAACTCTTAATCCTAAATCTAAACACTTACCTTGTGTATATCCACTAGTGTTTTACAATGGCAAAAAGAAATATAATGCTCCAAAGAATATTTGGGATCTTTGCCAGCATAAAGAACTCATGCAAGATATTTGGAACAAAGACCATCAGGTAGTAAATGTCCATGATATTTCTGATGATGATCTAAAGAAAAAAGCGTGGGCAGGAATACTGCAGTTCTTCATGAAGCATATTCACGAAAGAGACTTACTTAAAAGATGGTATGAGGTAGCTGATCTATTACCTGAATTTGCTAAAATGAATATTGGTATAGATTACCTAGAGCTGATATTAACCTATACATTGATTAAAATTGAAAAATCTGATAAAATAGAGTTAGAAAAAATATTAAAGTCACGTCTTAATACCGAACAAGGAGAAAAACTTATGACTAGCCTAGCTCATCATTGGAAAGAAGAGGGAGTGCAACAAGGTATACAACAAGGCATGCAGATTGGGGAAGCTAAAGGCATGCAGATTGGGGAAGCTAAAAGAACTATGGAAGTAGCTAAAAATATGTTTAATGCTGGTGCTGATATCACTTTTATCTCTAAAGTCACTGGACTTTCTATCTCTGAGCTCAACACTCTTATTAAATCTAAATCCTAACTATTCTTTTTGGAAAGTAGT
>NZ_BAABMM010000051.1:0-24460 GCF_045865205.1 Candidatus Rickettsia kedanie
TTTTATCTTTTTCATGTGATAAGCCGGTAGTTTCCGTGTCTAGAAATACCCCAATTTGTTTTGTAGTATTATCGGGTAAATGGTAAAAATCAGGTTTTGTATATCGCTTAATAACTTTATACTGATCCGAGGCACCTCTTCGCATTATAACCATTACGGGCGTTATCATTGTCGCTCTGAGTGTACTTACTATAACCCAAATGATTACTTATCTCCGACTGAAGTGCCTTCTCCACAAAACGCTTGGTTAATTCATTTTATAACCCATCTTCTTTAAATAACGTCGATACATCTGTATCTTTATTTATTAATAAATCTATATCCTGATTCATTGCTATTTTTTATTCTCCTGTCATCTGTTCTGATCCTTAAGTTATAATTTATTTTATATAACCTACTAGATATTTATACACTTATTTGAACAGAGCCAAACAGATTGGCGATGCTATTTTTACTCCTATAAAAAACTGGCTCAATGAGTGTAATTTTTGGATATCACTGGTGATAGCAGGTTTGCTTGCACTATGGGAGAAAGGTGATGTCAAGCACAAATCAATAGTAGCAGCAATTGGTTTTTTTGGTATTTACGCCTTAATCTGGCTCTTTTGCTATTTAGTCTAAATAGTTTAATCGAATGTAAAATTAGGTAAAGATGCGGATGGAAAGTAGCATTTACTACTTACCAAAAAGAATAGTTAGGATTTAGATTTAAGAAGGTTGTTGATTTCAGAAACGGACAAACCAGTAATACAAGAAACCTCAGGAATAGAGTAATTATTAGAAAGCATATTTTAAGCTACTTCTATAGTTCTTTTAGTTTTCCCAATCTTCATGCCTTGGACCATTCCTTTTTGTACACCTGCATCAATATATTTATCAGCAATAGTTCTCATAAGCCCCTCTTGATCTTCTTTTTTTTAAGTAGCTAGCTATGATCTTAGCTAGTTCTACTTGTTTATCTTCAGATACCTTAGCATCACTATACCACAATAACCATTTAATGTAAATGTAGCCATTTTCTTTCTCTATTTCAATACTGCTTTCAAACTTCTCAAGTAGACTTTGCCATAGATTTAAGATATCACGAGCCTTGATATGTTTCAGCATATACTCCATCATACCAAGATGCTGCTTTTTCTCTATCTCATCATCACTTTGTTTTTGTAAATCAACAAGTAAATACTCGTCACCCATTATCTCCTTAGCAGTCTTGCTATCTTCAAATAATTCCCAAAAGCTCCTTGGGACATTATAAGGCTTATCACTTGCATATACTACAATAGGGCATATTAGAGGCAGTGTGCCCCTTCCTTGTTTATTTTGTATGCTATTTTCGCTGTTATGATTTTTGCTAAGATTATCTTTATGTCTTTCGCATAACAGCAGCATATATTGCCAAAGTCTAAAGGCAATCCAGTAATCGCTACTAGACTGGTGTTCTATCAGAACGTATACGTACGCTTTGTCATTATTGGCACTTTCAGTAGTACTATCTTTAATATTATTCTTTTTTAAAGAAACAGAATAAACAACATCACTAAGTCTTTTGCGCAAAGAATCAGTAACAAAGCTTTCTTTTTCTATTTTGATACTATCAAGATTAATCTTGTTCTTAAACGATGCTGGCAAATAATGCTCTAGAAACTCACGAGCAGCTACAGGTTCGCTCATGACCTTTGTAAATAATGCATCATGCCTTGGACGCTCGGAAGTGTTGCTACTATCCGAAGCAACGCACTGCTTATTGCTTCCTTGCTCTTCAGATGTTGATAAACTGGCTGATAAATCTTCTTCGTTACTCATATTATATATTAGCGTTTATTTTCCCAGTTTCTTATTATTTGTTCCGTCTATTTTCCCAATAGTAGGATAATGTAGCATCACACTGCTATTTTCTACATGCATAGGACCATCATGATATTAGAGGATAGTATTATTGAAAATATAGATCATATAGATGCAAATTATCTGAATTATAAAAATTTATCTTTAAATAATCCTTCAGAATATCTTCAATCTGCAAAAATTGTTAAAAAAGAGTTTTTGGAAAACGAGCTTTGTTCGTTTCCATCTGAATCTTGTAATAATTCTTTTAAATATTCTGTTGATGCCAAACAACATTGTCCTAATACTACCTCTGAACCTACTTCTAGAACCATCAAAGATATATCTGTAAAAGCAAGAGGGGTAGTTAAATCTGTAGGACAAAAGCCAAATATAGGTCATACCACCATCATTAAGAACACAACATCACAAAAAGAACTTAGGTATTTTTATCCGCTCTCAGAAAAAGATGTAGATACGCTCAACTTTAGAGCCAATAGAGAGTTCAGCACTCACTTTGTGAATCAATTATTACTGACACTTTACATCAAATATCCTGAGAAGAGATTTAAGAACAAATTTACATTCTTAAGCTATATGGAGAAGATACTAAAGCACGAGAAACATCAAGGACCGCTAGTAAATCATACAACATTTAGATTTAGCTGTAATATCAATGCAGAAGAGAAGAACTTACTTGAATACGAGAAATACCTAAACCAAATAGAGAATTCCTTGGAGACTAGTAAAGAAATGCAGGTAAGGAAGAAGATAGCCGGAAGATTTAGTACAGAAGTTGCATATCAGATACTGAAGCAAATAAAATGCAAAACAAGTAATGATAATAGATTTATAACAGCAATAATCTCAAACCAGCCTGCTTTAAGCGAGAGAACAATAGAGATCTTAAGTGAGCAAATAGCAGCAGTATATGGCAATAACGGGTATTATGTGACTACGGTTGGAGATGTCGGATATGCTGTAGGAGGCAGGGGAAAAGTGGAAAGAAAAGAAGAGATAGAAAAGCAATCTGCTAAAATCAAGCCATCTGCTATTATCTCTAATAGCCAATATATTAGAACTTTAGATAGCAGTAAGGGATTAGATAAAATAGAAGAAAACACAGTATGGAATAATATTAGACAAGGTTTAATAGAGGAATTAGAAGAAACAATAGATGGGACTTGGTGTGCAAAAGCTGTAGCTAAAGAGTGCAAAGAAACTGGCACATTAATGCTTAAAATGCCAACAAGGTTCATGGCGGATTGGATAAGAAATAACTACTCGCATGTGATACGCAAATTTGCAGGAAGTGTAGGGGTTAAAATAGTGGAGTATTGCTATGAGTGATATTTTAGAGAAAGCAAATTAATCCCTCTATTAGAACTGATTAAAGATTTCACAGATAGAAAAAAGCAAGTAGTAAAGTAGTACTTATTACATTATCCATAGAGGAAGCTAGAAGGGCAGATTTTAAATCATGGTGTGCTAGATATAGATTTAAAATGAATGAAGCTTTCATGGAAGGATTTTAATTATTAAAAGAAAAACACGGAGAATAAATAAACACAGATTTATTTATATAAAGAAATACAGATTTACAACACGGTAGATGCTCTCCCCGTCCAAAGTTTGAGCATCTACCGGTAAAAAAATATGAGATCATTTATGAATATAACACATCATCACGGTGTTGGCAATAGCACCAAGCTATTTGCTGTTCAAGGCACAAATCAATCAAAATATATATAGCCCGACTACTTTTTGCCAGCTAGTCAAAGCGAGAGCTACTACAGCAGGCAGTACAGCAGATCAATAAGCAGAATATCACGAATAGTATCTGCAAGCCTTTTATCGGCAATTATGCTTACAGTAACATTAGATGCTAAAGCACAACCAGCTATAGAGCCAAATCCAAGTTTTCTATTTGGCAAGGACTCTGCAGGAATTAGCACTAATATACCAGCTCCTACAATTTCGCCTGTAATACCCTCTATGCTTAATTTTGTCAGTGATACAAGTGGAGGAGGAAAATCAGAAAATAGGTCAGCATTATTTGAGTCAATAAGGAATTTTGGCAAAAACATGTTAAAAAAGGTAAAACAAGAGTCAAAGCCTAAAACTCAAGAAAAGCCAATTACTATAGAAGAATTACAATATCTCTATCAAAATGATCCTAAGGAGCAAGTAGAGCAAGTCTATAATGGTTTTAGTATATAGAGGTGCCCACCGCTTTTGCTGGTGATGGTTCTGCTACTATTAGCCGAAACAGTATATATTGCACGCCTAAAGACAGTCTTGCAACGAAAGACTGGGACGAGGAGACTGTATATTCTAAGCCATGGGATGATGCTCTAATACAAGATGTACACTCAAATATATATGATCAGGAATTAACTGATTTCAGAACATCATCGCAGACTGATCTATCACCATCAGTACCACTTGCGGGGGCATTGCCATCTGCCATACCACTAGAATACTTAGCATCAGCACCTAGTTATGATGATTTATCCCAAGCATTTTCTCCGATTGAAGAGGAGCAGAAGGCAATAGAAGTATTAGATCGAGTACTAGATGGTGATAGTGCATATGAAACATTATCAGACGATACGATATCAGAACCCTCGTCAGAACACTCTTTAGAGCCGGATTGTAGCATACCAATCACACCGAGCATAGCTAATGCATCAAGTCAAAACCAAGGTATCAAAACAGAGATAGGAGGAGTGAGTATCACGATACCGAAAAAGAAGACGCGTCTAATCTATCTAATGTTAGTGAAAATAATGCTGAGTGGAATGATGACATCCTAGACGATGAGTGGAGCGAGTCGACCATAGAAGATGTTGACACAAAAGTAATACCAGAATTATCGAGTAACACAAGAAATACGGAACCAGTAAATAATTTTAAAGGGTCTGATACTACTAAGTCATCAACATCGATTCCAACACAGGACTTACCAAAGGTAGTAGGATATCAGTATAAAGAGCCATTAATCCAGAACAATTATTAATGCTGCCCTTGAGTATTTACGGTGATGTTCATCCTTTGCAGAATGATAGTATCTTACTGCTTTCTGCCAACTTTGATGCTTTGTATGTAGCACTTTTAGAATCTCTGCCGCATAAATGATGTTTTGTGAAGGATTTAGCATATAATCAAGGTTTTGATCGAACTCCTTAGAATGCCATCGCCAGTTAATCTGCATGATGCCTATATCGATATTAGTAATACCTTTTGCTAAATACTGCTTGATGATTTGTTGCGCTTCCTCTTTAGAACTTGCTTTAACAGATTTACCGGACACGCCGATTGCATAAGGTTTTAAGCTGGACTCAACGCTTGCGATAGCAGCAAGTAAACTACTTGGAATTTCATGCTCCTTTTCTATTTTATGTATTAGTTGTGGCATATCGGATGCAAAACTCGCCCCAGCTTCCTAAATAAACTAAACAATTCTTAGCTATAAGCTGAGAGGTTATAAAGTGGAATCGATTAGAAATCGATCATCATTAATAGGCTCACCTTCTTGCTCATCAATATACTGCTGTATCATTTCATCAGTAATATTACCCGCACTAACTGCCATATAACCTCTAGCCCAAAAATGATTGTCCCAAAACTGCTTGCTCAAATGAGCAAATTCTTGCAATAATATTCTTGAGCTACTGCCCTTAAATACTGCGCAATTTTGCTAAGTGTTATTTGCGGTCTATACGAGATAAACATATGAACATGATCACAAGCTACTTTGCCTAAAATTATATGTACTTCATGTTCCATACAAATCCGCCTCAATAAATCTCTAGCTCTCTCCGCTACCTTTCTCGTTAATACCCTCTTTCTATACTTTGGTATCCATATAATGTGTACTTTCAAATCATACTGGCTATGGCTACTTTTTCTATAACGCCTCATATCTCTTTATAAATTCGTTGCCAAGGCCACTTCATGATATCTGCCCTTCGCCTAAAGACGAGGGATTTCTTATCCCCGATAGGGACATTAAAATAATGTACATAACTTAAATATTTTGTTATAAAAAAACTATTGGATTAATAATTAAATTATATGAAACGAGAGGAAATATTATCTTTAGAAGAACAAGAAAAGCAAAATAAAGCTGCTAAAATTATTCAGCAAGCTTATCGTAATTATAGGGCTTATAAATTATCTGAAGAAGTGCAGGGAATAAACCCATATAAGGATTCAGAAAAACATTTACGAAAATTAAAAGATAAATTGAAGCAGGGAATAGGTTTAAGTGAGAAAGAGATAGAAGCACGAGGAACAAATATTCTTACGAAAGAAGAAGAGAAATTAGTGGATGTGATAATCAACCAATTCCCTTGGACATTGAAGCATGCAACGCCTAGTTATGATATGATACTAGAAGGTGGTAATCAGTTACTTTCCTTAAGAGAAAGAAAAAGGCTTGAAGGAGCAGTAAAAAATTCTCATACTCCAAGCGATGAAGGAAATGATGATAACGTGTTTTTTACTTTAGGAGGTCCTGAACATGGCTTAGCTGGTTTTGTAGAAGGTAGTGCACATACTATAGCAGTTGATCTAATGAAATATTTAGATACAAAAAATAAACCTCAAGATATTTTAAAAGGTGTATGGTATGGCGATCATTGGTACCCATATTTTCGCAATGCACGTTATGCATCTAAGATGTACGGTGATACTAAAAGAGTTGCTATGCATGATAAAGGAGATATGCATGATGGTATAGTTCCAACTAAAACTTATGAATATATTAGAAAAGATGGAAGTATATTAGAACGTACGGTAACTTTAGGAGAAGAAACAGTACATGGACGAGATATACCGGAATTTGTAGCCTTAAATTTGGTACAAGAGTTGCGTTATATTGGTGATTCATATAGAAAAAATTACTTAGTAATCCAAGCCTTAAGAATATAGAGCCTGCGATTGATATCATGTTTAACTCAAATATATTTGAGGCAAAACTTCCTGTAAAACTGCAATTAGATAAGAAATATATTAGTATTACGGAAAATAAAAAACAAGAAGATATTGTAAATACACCTAAGAACGCAGCTTTGTTACATAAAGCAGTAAAAGGCTTAGATTATAAGCAAGTGGAAAAATTATTAAAGGAAGGAGTAAGTCCTGATATCACAGTTGATGGCTATACACCATTTTATAATTTAGTTACCGGTAATGCCGATCTAGAAATGGCTAAATTACTAATTCAATATGGAGCTGATATATCAAAGCCAACGGCAGATTTCGTATCTATCGCACCTTTTGATATGGCAACGTGCGGTATAGAAGAACGTTTGCCGTTAATACCGCTTATGCTTGAAAGTGCGGTACCAAATCCAAGAGACTCTGATATCAAATCGGTAGTAGATATTAATGATTCTAGTATATTAAACAATGCCTATGACATGATTAAAAAAGGGGATTTTAATACTCTGGATTTACTTATTAAACATGGTTTAAAATTAGAACAAAAAGATAATACTCAGTTGTTAAATGTAGCAATTCAAGGTTTATCTAAGGCTCGAGAGGAAAATTTGCCACAAGAACGTTATTTAAAATTAATTGATGATTTTGCCAGCAAATATAATCAAGAAAAGAATAAACAAGCTATGGTTAATGATGTTACTCCGATTATGTTAGCATCTCAATTAGGTCAAACAGATATTATAGAGAAACTAGCAAATGCAGGTCATAATCCTAATCAGCATTTATCTGCAGGTATATGGAAAGAGCCTACAACAGCTTTAATGCAAGCTACAAACACCGGTAATTTATATTCTGTTAAAAAACTATTAGAGGTAGGAGCTAAATTAGAAGAAAAAGATGAGTTTGGAAGAACCGCTTATTATCTTGCTAAAACAATTTCTGAATTAACATATGAACAATTTAAAAATTTATCTTATAAGAATGAGAGAAAAACACGACAAGAATATCTAAAGATATTGCAGATTACTTAAAATCTCAAGGAGCAAAAGAGATTTCCCAAGAGCACGTACTTGATTATAAGGCAAAAGAAAATACAGTGAGAGTAGTTGTAAAAGGAAAAGATAAGGAAGGGGTGACTAAATATTTAGTCGGTAAAGAGGTAGCAAAAGAGCAAATATTCATGGGTGTTGATTATGGTGATGCTATGCAGCATTATTCTTTTCCAAAAATCGTTGTTAAAAAAAATGATATGGCACTTAGCACAGCTTCTCCGATGACTCTAGCCAATAAAGCACTTTTTGAGAATACTCTAATAAAACTACATAATTTTACTACCGATCCGGCAATAGAATTACATCATTATGATAAAGTTACTAGTCAGCTTGAAAATGATGTGCAATTGGGACCGATTAGCAACCAAAGCTCGTATGCACTGACTACTAGGCGTAATTTAGATACTACTTTATTGTTTGATTTAGATAAAGTAGCAAATCCAACTCAAAATTTAAAGACAGCCCTAGACCAGGAGTGTGATAGAAAATATGACGGGGCTAATCTGCTATTAAATAAATTACTTGTAAACGATAAAGAAGGCTTAATTAAGCTTTTAGATGAGGGGTATAATATTAATGCATTAAATGCTGATAGGTTCAATGTCGTATTGCTTGCAGCATATAGAGACGATTGTAAAGATCTGTTAAAAGCAATGATCGAAAAATATGGAGCAGATGTTAATTTAAACACTTATGGGATACGTTGTAGGAAAGATCATAAATTAAATGGTGCTTCTTCTCTTTTAGATGTTGCTATCCTAAAAGAAGATATAGAACTAACAAAATATTTGATTGCAAAAGGAGCAGCAATAAAAGTAGATGGATTCCCTGGCCATGTTATGCAAGCTTGCAATTTAGCTAAAAAAACCGATAACATGGAAATGTTAGATCTTTTCTTTTCTCAGGGAGTCTCAATTAAAGAGCAACCGGTTATACATGAATTAGCTAATAAGAATTTTCCAAAAAAATAATTTCTTATATGATTTATAAAGGGGGTGATGTGAATTTAGCAGGTTATGGTAATAATACACCATTATCGCAAGCTATAAGAGAGAAGAATTTAGATATGGCTAAGTTTTTAGTAGAAAAAGGAGCTGATATTAATAAACCGCTTGAGCTAAGACATGAAGGATATTACGATAATATATTTGAATATGCTAAGAAAATATTAGAAGTAGATTCAGCTCAGTATCAGGATTTTGTTTCGTTTGTTACTATACATGAAGCTAAAAAAATAGGTTCAACTGTTAAAAATCCCGATGTAACAATTAATAATGGAATCAAATCTGAGATATGGAAGTTGATAAAAATACTCATATTTATCTTACCACTGCCTCTACGCATTTAGATAATGAAGGCGGGAGAGGAGCAGGTAGCGGTGATATAGACTATACTAAAACCTTAGAACAAAGCTTAAAGAATGCCTTAGGAAAAGAAAGTAATGTTCATTACCTTAGCATGAACGATGAGAAATCTATATTCGAGCATATAGAGAAAAATACTCCTAAATGATTAATGCTCCAACTATTGGTTTTTCGTTTAGTGAGCAAGGTTTAAAAAAGTTTAAAGAAAATGGCGGAGTTATTGTTGCAACTGCTGTAGAATTTGCAAGCAGAATTGCAGCTCCGAATTTAAAACTGGATACCCTAAAATATTTATCATATGCAGATCAAGTAATTTTTCTTGATGAAAATGATAAAAAACAAGCGATTAAGTATCAACAACGACACGATAAGCATAATCGGGCTTTAAATAATAAATTACTTGAATCTCAAATAATAAATGTTCCTTCTACTGTACCTGTAAGTGATAAAAGGCCTGAAGAACGAGGGCATGATATTATTTCATTCGGTATGATAAAAGCCGGTAAAGGATTCGCTCATGTAAGAAAACTAGCTGAACTTATTAAAGACAGTCCAGATCCGTTAATGAAAGATAAAAAAATATTAATAGCAGGTACTGTTCAAAAAGATAAAATATCAAGAGATGGTAAAAACTATGCCCATGATGGAGAATTATATAAACTAATGAAAGATATTTATCCGGCAAAATCTGATGAGTTACATAATAAGAATCCAAAGGAACTTAAAAAACTGTACGAAAAATATCAACAACAAAATATAAAGCCAGCCTTACCTATTGAATTACATCTTGATGTACCAAAACAAAAGTTGCCAGAGTTATTTGACAAATGTACATATTCGTTCTTACCTGCTTACCGTGGTGCAACGCTGCGTAATAGTAGCATCAGTAGCTCTCTTGCTAATAAATTTATTACATATTCTCATATTAATGATCAAATCACGCCAACAAATTTAAAGCCCGGAGGGGAATACTCAACTTCCATGGTTTTACAATCAAATGATGATTATAATAAATATGCAGAAAATGTTTTTATAAATATTAGCAGTCGTAAACATAACCCAAAGTTAAATAAAAAAAACTTGGACAGAAATAGAGCGTCTGAATTCTAATGAGCTTGATCCGGCAAAGATAGCCACCCAATATCTTGCTGTATATTCCGGTGCTATAACAAAACAACGTCTAGAGCAACAAGAGCTTTTCGGCCCCACGTTACAAACTAGAAGAGGAGTCGCTAGCAGAACTAGATGAGTCTGAAGTTGAATGATTAATAGAGCAAGAAGAGTATAATTTGATAGGTAATGCTTGGGATATTTAAATGCTGCCGATAAGCTACTAATAGCAACTTAAGGCGTGACATTGTAAAGATGATTGGCAGTTTTCACGCCTACGTCACTGATATATAAAAATAGTACCGTCAAGTTAAGTAAGATAGGCTTTGTGCGGAAGGGTATCTGTTGTTTTTTTTTGACGTAATTATTCTATTTTTACGGTAGCACATTTACCAAATGCATTCCATAAATTTATAATGTTGGAAATAATAATTGCTTCATGTTTTTGTGATGATATTTTTATTAGTTAATAGAGATAAACCAACACATCGCTTAATTCTTGAAATTTGAGCTTCAATTCGTGCCCTAATTCCATAACGGTATTTTTTATAAAATGCATAAATATTACCTTTCTTACTAATATAACCTACAATCTTATCATGCCATATGGTATTATACCATATATCTTAGCATTACGTGGAGGAGGAATTACTGGCGTAATACCACGATTACTTAATGTCTCAACTCCTTCAATACTATAGTAAGCACCATCAGCAATTACTCTATCCACCGATATATTCTCTGGTATTAAGGACTCTAACATCTCTATATCAGAAGTATGGCAATCAGTAATCTCAACATCGTGCATATTCATTTCAGAATCCATAGCAATATGCATTTTCTGCCATGACTTATTCTTACAGATTTTATTATATTTCATTGCGTACCAGTTACTAGCTGTATTGAATCTAAGACCTGTGCTATCTAGTATCAGAGATATAGCTTCGCCATTCTTGACACGCCCAGCAAGTTTATTGCAAAACTGTTTTACCTCTAATGGTATCTGTGAAAATAAATCACATAAATGACCAAAACTTGGAACTGGAATCTCAATACCACTTCCATAATTCTTATATACAAAGAAGCAAAGGCCAAAATGCTGTTGCCAAAGCTGCATATATTTCTGCTAGCAAATTAGTATACAAAACTATCGATAAGGAAACTGGTGAGGCAATAAGTATTACCTTTGATTTTACAAAAAAGCAAGGGGTGGTATATAGCAAGATATTTGTACCTGAAGGCTTTGAAGATGTAACATGGTTGCAAGATAGAGAGCAGTTATGGAACGGAGCAGAAGCAAGAGAAAAAAGAGAGGATGCTAGCACTGCATCAAAAATAGAATTTGCACTACCACGTGAAGTCAGTAAAGAACTAAATATTAGTTTAGTAGAAAAATATGTGAATGAGTATATAGTTGCAAGAGAAGCAGTATGTGATGTAAATATTCATTATGATAATCCCGATAATCCACATGTACATATTCAATATTTAACAAGAAAATTAGAACGTTTAGAGGACAGTATCCGAGGTATTTATAGCTTTAGAGAAAGACCAAAAGTTCTTTATAGGACAAAATGGCAATATTAAATATACAACATTTAACTATAAATTTGAAAAATTAGCGAAGCAAGCTCTTGAATACAAGGAACAAGAACTGTTACCTAAATTAAAAGATGTAGTATCAGCAGTAGAGAGTAATAACGTCTTTGCTACTGTGGACATATTAGCAGAGCTTAAAGATATCAAAGACTTAGAAGAAACATATAAGCATTTTGATAGCAGTTTAGAGCGTTATCAGTTAGAAACTCAGCATCAGCAGATCAGGCAAGATAAAGTAAATGCTAAAACTACTAATGAAATGCTAACTGCAATTAGCCATGAGTATGAGTTCTTTAAGTCTCTTGATGGAAAGCTTAAATATGCAGAGCAGTATGATAGCAGTATATTATCTGCGATCTCAAATGCTAAGACTATAGGGCAAGATACGCTAATTACCAATATGCATAAATATAATAATTGATATCTTACAACATAACATTTAAATGTAATATTAATAATGTCATTAAAATATAAAACAAAAGTATACTTTAGTCTAAGTGATGATTTATTGGAATTTGTTGAAGAACAATCACATATATTAAATATGACAAAATCCAAGTATATTACGAAGGTGTTATTGAAAGAATATGAAAAATATCAAAAGAAAAAGATAGATAAAATAATAGAAGGTGTGAATATTTAAAAAAGACACATAACAGACCTTTTAAAGACCTATCTTGTAGGTCTAAATATAATATAATAACAAAATTACTCCTTTACCACCTGCAACTCATATTTCAGATCGCCAAGCCCATCTTTCAAAGCCTGTAAATCAGGAACATAGCCATACCATTCGTGTCTGAGGTGATTCCATTTGAGGGAGTGACTTCTGATATGAGAGCGAATTTTTAAAAAAGGTTTTTCTGCTAATTTTAAAATGACAGCAGTTTTTTGTTGTTGTTCTTGGTCGAAAGCAGTTTTGCAAGTTTTAGTCCATTGATCTCGAATATCAGGTTGTTTGGTTAGAGAATCTTTTAGGGTTAATAGAGAGCCATATAAGGTATTGGTAGGTAAGTGATCAAGTTCTGCTTTAACAATTAACCCACCAAGTTCTATTAAATGACGAGTACGCATTTTACGTTCTTTGAGTTTTAGTTTAGTTTCTTCAGCAATTAATCTATTTTTCTTTTGCTCTAATCGCAGTTTTTATTCTGTTACTGCTTACATGTAATTTATATCCTGTAAAATATTTGTTTAACCCGAGTTGCCAATTAATTTATAAGAGCAGAACTAGGTTTTATGAGCTTTTGAGGTTAATTTGCAACATTAAAACACTCAATAAAAACTATATTTTTTAGAAATATGTTTGTATTGAAAATGTTTTAGTATCGAGCCTCACATGGAATCAGATTTAAATATGGCTTTTGCCAGTATAATTAATTGGCAATAGCATTGGCAAGACCAGAATATGTAAGTAGGAGTAGTGGTAAGAATGTTGGTCTTAAAGGGGCATATAATGCTAGGACAATAGTAAAAGATATAAAGAGTGGTATAATTTATAATTTTCAAAGTAGAAAAGATAATGTATATCATGAAATATTGCTACCAGAACATGTAAAGCAAAAATTCAAAAATGTATCATTATTTACAAATGTAATAGAGAGCTCAGAGAATCGTCAAGATAGTCAGTTATGTGTAGAATGGGTAATTGCTCTACCAAAAGAAAAAAAGATAACTCTAGATATGAAGAAAGAAATCATAAGAGAGTTTGTTGAAAGGAAAGGTTGGAGGATAAGAGAAGGGCTAGGGGTGCAGTTAGATACACATAAACCACATGAAGGAGATGTAAATTGGCATGCCCATTTACTAGTAACAACGCGTAGATTTAGAAAAGATGGTTTAGGTTTTGAATCAAAGAAAGCACGGGATTTGCAGCCTAAAGTTTTAAATGGCTATGTACAAAAAAGTATAGAAATAGATAATCATAATTTTTATAGAAAAGTATTAGAAGATAAAATCAAAGAATGGGGACTTGATATAGTAGTTGATCTACCAGGATAGATAACTCAGGAACACATTGGACCAGTACGTATGAGGAGTGTACTTAACCAAGCAGCGGAGAGGAATGAAGAAAGGAAGCAAGCAGAAATAGAGCATTTAGATTGTGGAGCTAGAGTGCTAGAGAAGGTAACGCGTCATATGAGTGTCTTTACTAAAGGAGACTTAATGAGAGCAGTGAAGTACGTACCAGATTTGGAAAGAAGAGAAAAGTTAGTAATCAGATGCTTTAGCAGATAAATCAGTAATAGCGTTGTATCAAGAGAATGGCAGGGTTACTTGGTACTATACTACATCTGCAGTGAGAGTAGAAGAGCAGAAGACATTGCGTCTTAGCAGTTATGTAGCGAGTGGTCAGAATGTGTTTACGAGTAATCAAGATATATCTAGAGGTACAATTGAATCAATCGTAGCAGTAGAGGGTAATCTAACAGAAGAGCAACATAATGCTTTAACTGAGTTACTGACATTTAAGTCGGCTTTACAGATAGTGCGAGGTAGGGCAGGGGTTGGGAAAAGCTATGTATTGCGTCAGATTGCTGCAATTGCCGAAGAATTAAAGGTACAGACGATAGGAGTTGCCCCAACCCATAAAGCCAAAGAGGCATTAGCTTTTGATGGTTTTAGGTATACTGATACGATTAAGTGGATGCTGTTTAAATTAGCTAATGGAAGATTTGCTTTGCCAAAGAATAGTCTGCTAGTAGTAGATGAAGCAGGGATGATAGGGAATGATAATTTTAGTGAGTTACTAAGAGTAGCAGCTACTCGCAAATGCAGCGTTATACTATCAGGAGATGAGCGTCAGCTTAGCGTACAGCGAGGAGGGATGTTTTAGGTGTTAGCGAACAAATATGGTAGTAGTACAATATTAGATATAAAACGTATGTATTTGAGCAGTTGAATAAATTAGGATCGTATATTGATAAAACTGCAATGCAGCCTAGACAGATAACTAATACGATTAAGCATTCTACACATAGTGCTAGTGCGTTACAAAGTTTAACGCAGCAATATCATAATCATGTAATTGATAGGCTAAAGCAGCATTTAAATGATGTTCACTCAGGCAAAGAGATGATAAGAGACGAGAGAACGTTTACAAGTCAGTGAAAGTTATTAGATTATGCATTAAAGGTGCATGAGAATAATGAGTTTTTTCCTCGAGAACATATACAGTAAGGTCGAGATAAATTTGCTGCCCAGCAAAGAGTAATATCAAAGGAGTGCGAAGGTCCTTCTTTGTAGTATAGAGTTGTTTACTAGAAGTAGTGTATTTAAGCTTTGTTCAGAAGGGTAGAAAAATCATCATTTTTAGAATAAATACTTTAGTTTTTTTACTAAAAATGATGAATTTATTTTAGACAGATAAAAAAGCTGTATTATGTCATAGATGTTCAGTTATTGTACTGTAACACAAATATAATGTACATAAATTCAATATGCAACCAGTTGTGATAAGATATAAAAAGATGGCAAAGATGTTAGGGGTTTCTGTCAAAAAAGCAGGAAAAGTGCAGGACGAGCTAATAACAAAAGGTTATATGGCAGTGTTATACGCTAACGATAAGATTAGATGTGTTAGGATCAGCTCTCCTGATCCACAAATGGCTGCTTATCTGCACCAAACTAGAGACCCCTATAATATTTACCAAATAATGTAACAGTATTATAATAATCAATTAACGTGGGTAATAATATGTTAAATAAAGTTAAATTATATAGTCTGACTATTGCGTCGATCATATTATCGATAAATAGCTCTTTAGCTAATCCTAATCAAAAAGATGATATAGAGTTAGATAATCGCACGCTATATATACAAAGTCCTAGCAGAGCAATAGATAGACATTTTTCTTCTTTTGATCGCTATTGGAACAACTTACTCAATGGCAGTATGTATGTATATGATGGAGACTCTATAGGTACTAAGATTATTACAGAGGACAAGCGATATATTGTGATTATGGAGGTACCAGGTTATGATAAAAGTCAGATTAAGATTAACTTAAAAGGCAATCATCTTGTTGTTAATGGTAGTAACGAATCAGATGTTAATAAAAAAGATAATATTAAAGATTATGCCCGCAGGGATAGGCGGTTTAATGACACTATAGAGTTAAATAATGACATTGATCACAAAACTATTTCTTCTAATTTAAAAAATGGCATTTTAACAATCATATTACCTCGTACTGCAATACAAGAAGCTGACGTTAAGGAAATACCTGTTAATTAGTCTTATGATAAATCGAATTGTATATAGTACAAACCAAGTAAAGTATTGTTGTACTAGTTGAACTCCAATAAAAATAGTACAATTAATAAAAAATATTAGATTTTTATATACTAATATAGTCCAATTAGTTTTTTTAGATTAAGTTGTACAAATAAGTATGAAAATTGGATATGCTAGAGTAAGCAGCAACAATCAGGACTTGCATCTGCAACAACAGGTATTAATTGAGGCTGGATGCCAAAAGATATTTAGCGAGTCAGCAGCGGTAAAGATAATAATCGAACTGAGCTAATGATTATGATTGAATCATTACGACCAAGTGATATTGTTATGGTGTATAAGATTGATAGAATTGTTAGATCGCTTAAAGGACTTATTGAAATTATCGAATTATTAAATAATAAAAACGTAGATTTGGTGTCTCTTGATTCTGGAGACAAAGTAGATACTACATCTCCGATGGGCAAAGCATTCTTCCAAATAGCTGGTGTATTTGCTGAATTAGAACGTAGTATGATAAATGCTGGGACTAAAGCTGGAATAGAAAGAGCTAAGCTTGGTGGTGTAAAATTTGGTAGAACAGTTGGTAGTATAAATAAAACAACAGCAGGTAAAATAGAAAAAATAAAGATTTTCCTAAAAGTTGGCAAGACATATGATTGGATTAGCAAAGAATTATCCGTCAGTAAAAAAACTATAGCTGATATTAAAAAATTATTACAGGAAAAATGACGCAGCGTTTAAAACATGATCAGATTTTTCGTAAATCCATGGAAAATCCGTTAGTATCCCATGAGTTTTTAGCCACGCATTTACCGAAAGATATCTTAGCACTTATGGACATCTCTACTGTAAAACTAGAAAATATCAGTTTTGTTGAGCTTGATCTAACTGATAAATATTCTGATGTAATATTTTCAGCGAAGTTTAATAACACTGATGGCTACATATACTTATTGTTGGAGCATCAGAGTACAGCTGATCCGTTTATGGCAATGCGGCTTTTTAGATACATGCTCAATATCTGCGATCGTTATTTAACAGAAAACCAACAAGCGAAACATTTGCCTATAATATATCCTTTAATATATTATAATGGTATCCCAAACTATAATGTATCCCGTAATTTGTGGAGTCTATTTCAATCACCGCAGCTAGCAAGGGAATTTTGGACACAAGACTACCAACTAGTTAATGTTCATGAAATTCCGGATGAGGAACTAAAGAAGCGAACATGGTCTGGGATATTAGACTTTTTCATGAAACATATTAATGAGCGTGAATTATTAAGTAGATGGCAAGAAATAGCTTATATGTTACCTGAAATTATTAATGTGAATATTGGTTATGATTATATAGAGACGCTACTCTGCTACACTTTGACAAAGATAGATCTATCTGATAAAATAAAACTAGAAAAGTTATTAACAAGTAAGTTAAGTCAAGAAACAGGAGCAAAAATTATGGGAAGTTTAGCACATCATTGGGAACAGATCGGTGAAGCTAGAGGTAAAACTAGGGGCATCCAAATAGGTAAAGCTGAAGGTAAAGCTGAACAAAATATTGAAGTAGCAAAAAATATGTTTTCTAATAATTACTCTATCCCTGAAATCTCTCGTATTACCGGTTTATCTATTCAGGAGATCAACAATCTGCTTAAATCCTAGTTCTGTAGTCAAAGGGGTAAGCCCTGTGACCTTGAGTTATTTGTAGAAGTCAAGACGGGCTGTTGAAAAAGTCAATCAGGCTACAAATATTGTAATATTTTCTATTTTTAATAGCAATAGATCAAAAAACCAAAAAATAATTTTAAGTATTCGTTTAAAATTTTGCAGCAATTCCAAATATGACATTATAGATACATAGGGAAATTTTCGCATTGTGATTCACGCAACTTTAAGACGCATAATCTATTTTTTTGTTAAAGATTTGTATATATTTTCTTAAATGGTCCCAGCGTAACAGAACGTGCGAAAAGCGAAATCCAACACCTGTATCTCTAATCGTAATGCACTATTGACGGTAGCTATTTTTTACACATTTTGTATCTTAATTAAAATTGTCAATTACCTACAAACCCTTATATCCATTGGTTTTACAACTAATATTTAAACTTAGTCACCTTTTAAACATTCCATCTCTTTTTATAGCTAAAAGTATCCTTTTTTATTTTGTGTTTTCTACTCTCATACTGGAAAGTCATTTATAACCTTATTGTACGTCTTTTGAGCATCAGTTATCGATAGCTTAGAATATATCTCTAGAGATTGCCTAGATTCATGACCAGAATAAGGTTGTATCAAGGCATCATCAAGCCCTTGCTTTTTCATCCAGGTAAATAAAAAATGCCTTAATTTATGAGGAGTAATAGTCAAAACTTACGCTATGTTATTTCAAATGCGACTAAAAACCTTGGCTAGAAGGCTTTTTTTATAATGGAGGATTTTAATAAAACCCCAGTATTAAGCCATGTGTTATAAAACATAGCGTAAGTTTTGGTATTTTAAATTGCTCTGTCATATTACCTCTTAAAAATAAAGGGGGGTTTCCAGATGATAAATCAATTCAGAAAATAATATTTTTGGCATTGACAAACGCTTACAAAAAGTCGACGATACCAATTAAAGATTGGCCAGTTGCCTTGAATCAATTTGCCATACTTTGTGGTACTGATGACCCAAAATGGGCAAATGTCGATCAAAGATGGACTAACTCTGATATCAGACTTATACTATCTTTATAACCCCTATTATATGAACCTTTGTGATTAGTTTCTTACATCAAACTGAGGGTATATTAAGGCAAACGGTAAAGGAGTATATCTTGATATAGCCATTGATAAATTTGGCAATACTATAAGGTTGCTGTTTATCCTCAACTCGTAATACAAGTGCAGCAAAGCGTTTTTTTTAGGCAAAGAAGTACCTATATCACAGGTTAGAATCTGACCATAGAAAACTAAAACGTTTAATTAAACTAAATGAACTTAAGAATTATGATTTCTACACAACATAAACCAACTAGCAGTTCTCAACAACTAAACATACGTGATGAATATGCATATAATCTCTCTAAGAAACTATTGTCAATACCCGCCGTATTAACTAAAATCTTTTGCTACGCTTTATTAAAAGGTGACTATAAGAATTTAAACTATTTCAAACCATATAATCTGGACATTAAAGAGTTAGAACTGTCAAAAGCAGAGTGTAAGTCTATGATTCAATACTGCATATACAATGATAAAAATATTGCCTACAATGTCAATTGTTTAAAAAAAATATTTGAGACCTTCCCTTTATTTTTTCAGTATACAGAACAAACACGAGAGGAATTATTAGAAACAAGCATTACGATGGGGCGTCAAGAAATTTTTGCTGTCTTTTGGAATAATTTTAAGGATTACGTATCTAAGAAATCTATTTTATTTATATCGGCTAAGATGGGATTTATATTCGGTGCTAAGAAAATTAAGAGTGAGGTAGATCAGGAATCCATTAACGAAGCTATTAAGATTGCAAAAGAGCATCAACATCCTGTTTGTGCAAAAGCTATATCTGGTAAACCGATAACAAGAGAAGATTATCAGGCAAATCAGAAAATGCTTGCACATAATCAATATTTAGTTAAATCAGAATTCTTAGATTACATGAGGTTTGCACCACCTTTATGTTTAACTATTAAAGATGAACATGCATTAGAAGAGCAAGCATTATACTTTAAGCTATTCCATTCCCATGATCCAAATGATCTTAAACTTTTTCTTGAAGTGTGTAAATCATTTCTAAGTAGTGACGATTATAACAAATATTCCATAATCAGAAAGTATCTAAATTTAATTTATCGTGCTTTTGAACTGGATCAAGAAAC
This sequence comes from Candidatus Rickettsia kedanie, assembly GCF_045865205.1. Lineage (NCBI taxonomy): Bacteria > Pseudomonadati > Pseudomonadota > Alphaproteobacteria > Rickettsiales > Rickettsiaceae > Rickettsia > Candidatus Rickettsia kedanie. The sequence continues at coordinate 20,004 of NZ_BAABMM010000051.1, forward strand.
TGCTGAGCAATTAATTCAGATACTGGATTTCGTCTGCCAAGATACTCAAGATTTTTATACTTTAGCATCAGTATCTCTGGATTATACGTACACATATAATAATAAAGATAATAAATATACGTATTGGCACAAAGCATTGGAGGCATTCGATAAATTTGCTAACCCTTCAACAGCAGTAGCTAGTTCTACTGGTTATATTTGCTTGCTATTTAATTTGACATACACTCTAATCTCAGAGAGAAAAAATCCTCATGAAAATTTAAGCCGTTATAATGCACTGCTGCAATACTGTTTAGATGATAGTACAAGGGATGTTAGCAAACAAAGTAATGATATTGCAAAAGCACTAAAGGTTATTAAAGATTACTTGCTATATTACAAATTTGAAATTTTATTGTCAAATGCTCCGTATGAGGTTCGAGAATGCATAGGAGCAATGCATTCTGCCCCACTAAAAACATCTGCTAATATACTATATGGTTTACAGACTAACAAGATTGATATTTCAACATCTCAAGATAAAATTCTAGCAGTTATCAATAGTACCAAGTATATGCATGGTATAAATCCTATGAAGTTATGTAGTGAGAATAGTTCTACTATGGAAAAGATCCTGCTTGATAGAGCGTACGTAAAAGTGATTAAGCAGTATATTACAGCATGTGTAACCCAGCATGATTATATTAAAGCCTACGATGTTTTAGCAAATGCATTCGATTCAGCAAAAGAATCATACAAAAGTATAATATTAGATTGTATAAAAACTATTACAAGATCGCTTGTTATAAATAAGCTATACGAAGATGCAAATAAGTATTTAAAGGAATATATTGAGCTTCACCCTCAAATCAAAGGCGACCCACGCCTTGCCCTCATGCAATATTATATTAGTTTGAAAAGTGGTGATCAAGATACTGAAATTGAGTGTTTTGACATTATCAAATGTAACAGTGACTCATGCCAGAAAAGAGCCGCATCAATAAAAAATATTATATCCAAACAAAATCAGAAAAAAGATACACAATTGGTTGATAGGTTATATGAGGTTGAACATACTGAAGACAGCATGGCTATGATAAAATTGCTATACAAAAAAATTGACAAATCGCATATGCAACAAAAGATGGCTGAAGACAATAAAGAACTGCATATACATTGGCATACTAATAAAGGTATTTATTGTGGTACTACCGATACAGATATAGTAACGGTACAGCAGGGTGATACTAATTATTATTGTGTTATTGATAAAAAATTATCACGCAAACTGGATATTACACAATTCACTAGCTTCCAATCAGCTTTAGAAAGTGGATATATTTCCAGAAAAGAAGGGCAACATGGTATAAAATTGATTGGGAATATAGCTGAATTAAAAGCCTCTGGTGATTGCAGGATTGCTACTGATACAGTGTATGTGAATCAAGCAGGCCAAATCCTTGTTATATTTGATTCAGAATATAATCATGCAGGAATAAGTAATATTATCGATTGTAATAAAAAATTTCCTTCTTTCCAAAAGCAGTGTATTGAGTATTGTAAAGACTGTAATAGTTCTGCAATGACAGACAATATAAGCTGTATGGGGCAAATTCCATATTATTTTAATGCCAATGAAAATATAGAATAATCGTACTAATCAAGACGGACTGTTGAAAAAGTCATTAAGGTTACAAATGTTGTAATATTTTTTATATTTAGTAGCAAAAGATAAAAGAACCAAAGGGGTCTGTCAGGAAGTTTGTGTAAGTTGTAAGAATAGTTAAGAATAAAACAACATGTGGGATTCACAGACATCGTTTCAACATTTTTGTTGCTAAATGCTTATTGTACCCATGGATTAAAAGCTCCTCTTTAGAAGGATCATATTTTTCACTAACTTCTTCATAGAGTGGAGTTTGATAAATCAATTCTATCAAACTCAGTTGCTTCAGAAGCGTAAGGCAGAATTGTTTAATATCTTTAGAACATGCAATGCTCTAACTATTGATGATAGATTGCTAATTAGATTTTTAAAGTTTCTTAAAAACTCAGATAATAAAAATCATCCTTTTTGCAATGAATTAAAAGAGGGGCATAAGAAATCTAAAATGCCCAGTAAACCACAATCAGGAAACGTCAAAACTGATTAAATTAATTACAAAGAAATTATGGTATACGCGTATGCAATTACAAAAAGCAGTAGCCTTTGATCGCAAAACTGATGCTAGAAAAAAGATTATGTTAGGCGGATTATTTGTTAAAGCAGGACTTGATTGCTTGCATCCTGATAATGCTCATATTCTCTATGGAATGCTACTTGATTGTAAAGAACAATGAATTATTAATCCGAAGATTATAGATAAATGGAAAAGCAAAGGTAGGGCATTATTAATCTCTAAACATTAAGTTTAGGAATAATGTGCAATATCAAATCTTGTTTTAAAAATCTTTGCCTAATATGGTGTTATTTCGTATCAGATAAAAAAATTATTCCTGCTCTTGCCATATCAACATGTATGGTATTTTATCCCATCATAATCAAGTTACAGCATTATAATTGGGATGCCATATTTGCATATATTCAATGTTGTTTTTTAAATACAGAATCTACACTCAACATATGGAGTATTCACAGCGAAATAATATCAGTACGTTGTGTAGATATTTTGAACAATACCGAAAATAGTATATTCTAGCATAATATTATTAATATTAACGTTACTTGCTATATGTGTTATGCCAGTTATTATACTGACAATAATCTTTGTAATATATATTATAATCTCAGCACTAGGACTAAGTACTAATATTGATAATGAATGAACATAGACTATTATTGGACTAAAGATCATAAATATTATAGATTGACTACTCAAGCTAATTTATTTGGTACTACTGATCTTATATGTAGCTGGGGTTCTTTGTACTCTAATAAAGGCAATTATAAAGTGATTCATTACACTACCCAGCATGAAATAGATACGCACATTAAGCATATCACTAGGATCAGGAAATCAAGAGGTTATATCCTCATACATACAATAGAACGTATTACTTATCATAACCCTGATAATGGATTTTGTGTATTACGTATTAAGGAAAAGGTCATAGGGATTTAATTACAGTTATAGGTAATGTACCATCTGCACTCGTAGGGGAATATATAAAATGTAGTGGTATTTGGTATAACGATAGAAATCATGGCAGACAATGCAGACAATTTCAGGCACATTTTATCAAAGCTTTACCACCCGATACACTAGAAGGTATAGAAAATACTTAGGTTCTGGATTGATTAAAGATATAGGACCATATTTTACTAAGAAATTAGTATTAGCATTTAAAGATAGAGTGCTTGAAGTTATTGAACATGAGCCTCATCTGTAATCTACAGATGGGATAGGTAAGGTAAGAGCTAACCGCATTTGCAATAACTGGCAGGCACAAAAAGTCATTCGTGAAATAATGGTGTTTTTACAATCGCATGGCGTAGGTACCACTAGAGCCACTAGAATCTACAAAACATATGGTGACAGAGCGATTTGAAATAGTATCAACTAATCCTTATCAATTAGCTAAAGATATAAGAGGGATTGGATTTATTTCAGCAGATATCATAGCGCGTAATTTAGGTATTGATAAGAATTCTTTAATCAGAGCCAAAGCAGGGTTAACGCACACATTACTTGAAGCGACGTCAGATGGTCATTGCGGCTTACCTAAAAAGATATTACTACAAAATATTCAGAAATTACTGAAGATAGAACAAGAAATAGTTGAGCGGGCTATAATGGAAGAAGTAGCATCAAATGTATTAATAATTGATACTATTGATCACATTGAATCTATTTTCTTAATCAGTTATTACATATATGAGCAAAACATCACTAAAATACTAGTCAATTTAACAAAAGCTCCTGTCACTTGGAGCAACATAGATACCGTTTCCGTTTTGCCATCAATAGAGCAAGAGCTGGGTATTACGCTTGCAACAAGTCAAAAACAGCTATAGAAAAAGCACTACAGCATAAGCTGATGGTTATTACGGGTGGACCAGGGACAGGGAAAACTACCTTGGTTAACTCATTACTTAAAACATTATCTACACAGAATTTAAATATTAAACTATGTGCACCCACTGGTAGAGCAGCTAAACGCTTAAGTGAAAGCACTGGACTTGAAGCTACCACCATACATAGATTGCTTGCAATCGACCCTGCTTACGGATGGTTTAAACGTAATGAAGATTCACCATTATTGTGTGATTATTTGGTAATAGATGAAGCTTCAATGGTTGATATATCACTATTGTATGCATTATTAAAAGCCATTCCACACACTTCAGCATTCATACGCGTCAAGTTAAGGGATGTTTATAAGTTTAAGAGAAGATAAAGTAGATTTTTTTGTTTTCCTATATTTATCTTTTAAGCAAAAACTTACCCAAGCTATTCGTAAATTTTTAAAGAAGTTTT
>NZ_BAABMM010000052.1:0-2089 GCF_045865205.1 Candidatus Rickettsia kedanie
GTACAAACGAACAGCCGGTTAATTTTCTTCTCCTCTTGATGAAACCGCTGCTAATTGCAACTCTGTTAGCTGTTGCTGTTAAAAACTCTTTGATTCTATTCGGTAGTTTTGTTATATTTGTCATTATGTTGTTTATGATTATAGTGACCTTGATCAAATTACTCTAGCATATGCTACGACAATACACAAATCTCAAGGTTCGGAATATCCAGCAGTAATCATTCCACTAACTCTGAAAAGTTATGTGATGCTGGAACGTAATTTAATAATCTTACACTGCCATAAACCCGCAGTAAACATCTAGTTATAATAATTGGACAACAGAAAGCACTAGCTATAGCTGTTAAGGATAATAAAACTTCGTTGCGTTATTCAAAACTGAAGGAACGGTTAATTGGTTAGGTCACATGAAATATATCAGTACGGAAAATATGAGGTTTTGGTGTAGGGAATAAGTGGCAGCTTAGTTTTGAACAAAATTACCAAGTAAATTGCTCAAAATCTTGCCTTGATTTCTCAGTCTATTATAGATATATCATCTAACTATTGGAAAAAGCAGTGGTATAAATAGTAAGAAAATTGGCAAGTAGCGATCAAGCTCTTAGGTTTTGAAACGTACTTTTGAGATGAGCTACCTGAAACATTAAAATAGCACGCAGTATAGTATGTCTAAAGATTTAAAATGACTCAATTTTATAATAGGAGAATATAATGTTTGAAATTATGAAGAAGCAAATCGCACATATGGTGGCACAAATCAGAGCAAAACAGTTGGCAACCAAATATAGTCAGAATAAGGTGCAAGAAATTATTATTGAATATTGTGAGCAACATCCTGACATCTCTGATGCAGAGATAGCAAGTGTAGTCACTCATAACCTGCAAACATATGAAAATATTAGTGGATCAATAAATAATTACTTAAAGGATCAGAACTTGAACGATATAGGGTTTCCTATAAAGTATAATAAAACCTCTTTACAGCTTAACATGGCTAAACAGTGGGCAGAACAACAAGAAGAAGAATTAATAAGTCAAATAAAGAACGGTGTGTTCTATCATGAATTGACTAATACGATAGACCCTGACAAATTACCGATATTACAGTCATCAAGTGATCAGGAGTATTGGGGCAATGAAAATCCTGCTGTCAGTTCAGCGTTACTTTCGAGTATTGCTGCTAGCTGTACTAAAGAAAAAAATATTATGCCTGGCGCTGTTACATCATTTCCTTTTCTGAATCTCGGATACGAATTACCAGATGAGCTAGTACCTACTTCATATCCTTTCGCATCTAAAAACAGTATGATACTTGTTGGAGATTATCAATATGGGGCACATCGTTATTTTAAGGAACAATTGTTATTTGGTCCTGAAGATTGTTCAACAGCGGTAGGTAAAGCAACATACCTTACGACTGAGCAAATTCAAAGTATTAATACTATAAAGATGCAAGCAGCATATAATGATCCTGCAAATGAATATCACTATAAAGCCATCACTTTTTTAAGTGGTGATGTTAAAGATGAACAATTAAAATTAATTCAACCCGGTGATATTTACCTTGTGAAAGGCCATACAGCTATTATCGTAACACAGCCTGATAATAAAAGTAATATAACTACTTTACAGTTTACTAGAGATATGGATACGCCTGTGGATAAAAAGCTAGGTGGAGGTTTATATGATTATAATTTATATAACAAAGTAAAAGAAATAGAAACTGGTATTTATATTTTGCGTCCTGATTTAGAACCGCTACATGAGTCCTGTTCTTTAAGTCAGTTACTAAAGCAAATTGACTTAAAATATATAACATTGTTCCCTGAAAACCCTATAGACATACCGGGGGACTGCAGAATATTCTTGGAAAACAATGAAACTTCAGTCATAGGAGACATTACAGCATCATCATTAAGTGTAGCATTTTAGATTGTGCCTCACAGACAAGTGCTCATCTGATCTAAATTATCATAAAGAGTAGTTCTTTTGACATTGAATGTTCGGCATATTGCTGCTTTGCTTGTGCCGGATTTCAGTGCTTCACTAATTGCTTGCATTTTTTCAGGTGAAATAGCTCGTGGTCTTC